>DNAU01000303.1 GCA_003491925.1 Chloroflexota bacterium | reverse complement strand
CCGGCGGACGTACTCCGCTGCATCGGCGAGATGTCCGGCGATCACCGGGAGAGCAGACTCACGCAGTAGCATCACCGGCTCGTCGTCAGTGGCCATAGCCAAATGTCTATTCCCCTTTGCCGGAACACAACGGATCATCCGCGTTCCGAGGGAGCGGAGGCCGCTGCCAGCCCGCCTGCGACATATAACGACGATGTCGCTTGCCACCGGGATGGGACCACCCCTTTGCCAACAGCATGGGACCACCTTCAGCCCGCACCGTCCGGCCAGGACTGATGATCGTCCCGAGTGATGACCCCTGTCAACCCTTGGGCCTGGGTGCCCCCTTGTTGTTGCCAGCAGGTAGGCTCGGCCGCTCCCGTCGACGGTAGGACTCGCCCTCGATGACAAGCTCCCAGGCGGCGCTCTGGAGGCGGTCGACGGCGGACTGGGCCAGCAGGGGGTCGGCCAGCATGGCCAGCCATTCGGGCGGTTCGCGGTTGGAGGTGAGCAGGGTGGACGCCGCCTTGTGCCTTTCGACGACGAGCTCGTAGAAGTCGGTGGTCTCGGTGGCGTCCAGCTCCTGGAGGGCAAAGTCATCGATCATCAACAGGTCGGTGCCGATCAACCTTCTCATCTCGGCGTCATAGGTGCCGTCCAGCCGGGTGGCCTTGAGCCGGCGGAAGAGCTTTTCGGCCCGTTCGAAGTGGACCTTGGTGCGCCGCCGGCAGGCGATGTGGCCCAAGGCATTGGCGATAAATGTTTTGCCCACACCGACCGGGCCGAGCACGAAAACGTTGTGGGCGGACTCGACAAAACGCAAGGAGACGAGCTCGTCGAGCACGGAGCGGTCGAAGCTGACCTGAGCGGAGCTGTCCCAGGCCTCCAGGGTCATCTGGGGGTCGAGGTGGGCGGCCCGGGCCCGCACGGCGGCCGAAGTGCGGTCGCGTCTTTGCACCTCGTCGGAGAGGACCTGCTCCAAGAACTCGGCGTGGCTGAGCTGGTGCTGGGCCGCCAAGGCCAGGCGCTCGGGCAGGGTGTCTAAGGCCTGGCCCAGCTTCAAGCGGCGCAACAGCGCCCGCAGGTCGGCCGAGACGGTGGGGGCGGGGGCGGTCATTTGGCCGCCACCTTTTTGGGACTGAACTCGTCCGGGTCCCGGGCGAAGCGGCCGGCCACCACGTTGGACGGGCTCTTTTTGTCTGTACTTGCTTTCTCTTTTGCGTTCTCGATGATGCGGCCCACCAGCCCCACGTCGATGACCCCGATCTCTAGGGCCCGGGCGCAGGCGGCCTCCACGCGCACCGGCCCCCACTTGGCCACCAGGCCGAGCAACCGGTAGACCTGGCGCATCTTGGTCCACGGCAGGCGGTGGGAGAGCAAGCTGGCGGCCAGCTCACCGATCGCCTCGCCGGCCTCGGCTGCTTTGCGGCGCAGCTGGTCGACATCGCGCATGGCGTAGATGTCCTTGCCCGGGGGGAAGTCGGCCGGGTCGGTCGAGCGGGCGCCGGGCGCCACCCGGGGGTGGAGCTTGACCAGCTGGCCGGCGGAATAGAACCTGACCGTCTTGGTGTCGGCCCGGGCCCGCAGGCGCCGGCCCACCAGGGTGTAGGGCACGCTGTAGAGAGAACGGGCCACTTCGCAATGGAAATCGCGATGGACCTTGGGGCTGGCCCAGATGGGCACGTCGAAGGCGGCGACCGGCAACGGGAGCAGCAATGGCGCCTCGATGGCCCTATAGGCCTCCAGGGGCCGCCACAAGGTGGTGCCGTGCACCCTCATGCCCGCCGTGCCGCTGCACCAGGCGACGGCCCGGCGCTGGGCGTCGGCCAGGTCGGCGAAGACCTCCCCGGCGAAGAAATTATTTCGCACATATGGGACAGTTCTTTCGACTTTTGGCTTGTCCTTTGGGTGCCTTACGCGACAAGCGTCGATCTCGAAGCCCCGGGACTGGGCGTACTCAAAGAAGACGTCATTGAACTGGGGGTTGACGGCGTCGGCCCTGGCCACCACCGAGGACATGTTGTCGGGGATGACGACCGGGAACACGGCCCCGAAGTACTCCCAGGCTTCCTCAAAGCCGGCTATGGTCCCCTCGGTCGTCTGGGAAAAGCACAGGTGCACATAACAGTGCCGGCTCCAACAGGCCGTGAATATCAAGGCGTAGCAGACCTTTTTGTGCTCGCCGGCAGGGACCAGGCCCATGCGCCCGAAGTCCACCTGCAGCTCCTGGCCCGGGGGCGGGTCGACCACCCGCACGGTGAGCTTGGCCCGGCCCGCCCCGCAGCGCTCGACGGCGAAGCGCGACAGGGTCCTATAGGGCACCTCGACGCCCCGGCGGCCGAGCAGGACATGGACCTTGGTCACGGTGAGGCCGTCGGCCACCCAGCCCTTTATCCTGTCCTCCTCGCCCACCAGGGCCGTCCACGCCGCCCCGTGGTGGCCGTCGGGCCGGCACGGGCGTACGGCCTGGCACACCTGGCCCACCACCTCGTCGCTGAGCTGGGACTCGTCGCCGTTGCGCTCGAGGCCGACCTCGATACCGGCGGCGATGTAACGCCGGGCGGTCTTGCGGTCGACCCCCGCGGCTCGGGCGGCAGTCCGCTCTCCCTGGCCCCGCAACCACCTCCGGAGCACCTCTTTTACCTGCACGACTGTTACCTCCCTGAAGGTCATGGGCACCTCCGAAGCTGGACGGGTGCCCCAAGCTGAACCGGTCACGGCCCGGCGGTGGTGGACCCTCAGGTGGTCCCATTACTGGCAATCAGGGTGGTCCCATGAAGCTGGCAGAACCAGCGCTCAAGTGGTCCCTTCTAGCTGGCAGACGACAGTTGATCGCCGATGTCTATCTCAAGGAGTTT
>DNAU01000122.1 GCA_003491925.1 Chloroflexota bacterium | reverse complement strand
ATGAAGACGCAGTCGAAGCCGCCGGCCTGGAGCGCGGGCCACAGCTCGGCGTCCACCTCGATCGTCGTGCACTGGTGCCCGCGGGACCGCAGCGCACCCGCGACCTGGGACGCCGAGAGACGCGACACCTCGACCTCGGGGCTGGGACCGCCGCACACCACGGCGATGCGAAGGGTCATCGGTGCGCTCCGGGAGGGGCGACGGGGCACGTCGTCGAAGGGGGGTTTGAGCAGGCGGCGGCGATGCGCAGGCTCATCGAGGCGCCCCGACACCAACCCGCACTCATGAACCAATCCTCCGCACCGGATCGCCGAGCACGGCGATCTCCGGTACCAGGTGAACGCCGAACTGCTCCGCGACGGTTCGCTGGATGAGGTCGCAGAGCGCCAGCACGTCGGCGGCGGAGGCGCCGCCGGCGTTGATCACGAAGTTGGCGTGCCGGAGGGAGACCTCGGCACCGCCGACCCGCGCCCCCTTCAGCCCGGCCGCGTCGATCAGGCGGCCGGCATGGTCACCGGGTGGGTTGGTGAACATGCTGCCCAGGCTGCGCTGGTCGTACGGCTGGGTCGCTCGGCGCTCAGCCTGGATGGCGTCGGTGAGCGCACGGACCGCCAGCGGCAGGTCCTCGTGGACGCGGAGCCGGGCGGCGACCACCACGTGGCCGGCGAGGTCTCGCTTGAGACGGGAGTCGCGGTAGGCGAAGCCGAGCTCAGCGGCCCCGAAGGTGTGCTCCGAGCCGTCCGGCGCCAGGGTGTCGCAGTCGACGAGGACGTCCTTGATCTCGGTCCCGAAGGCGCCGGCATTGCCCCGCACCGAGGCGCCGCAGGTGCCGGGAACGCCGATGCCGAACTCCAGACCCCCCAACCCCTGGGCGGCACAATCCAGCGCCGCCCGCGGCATCATCGCCCCGCCGGGCAGCTCGATGACGTCGTCGGAGAGCCGGCGGAGCCGGCCACGGGGCAGCTCGACCACCAGCCCGCGGATGCCGCCGTCGAGCACCAGGCTGTTGCTGCCGGCGCCGATGACGGTGACCGGCACCCCCGCCTCGTGACAGCGCCGCATCAGCCCGGCGAGGTGGGCGGCGTCGCGCACCCGGAGGTACCAGTCGGCCGGGCCTCCGATCCCGTACTCGCTGTGCCGGTCGAGGGGTTCCTCGCGCCGGATCCCCGGCTCCTCGGCGAGCCATCCGTCATCCACGGCGAGCCTCCGCCGCGCGCTCCCGCAGGGCCGTGTGGAGGCGGCGGGCGATCTTGTCGAAGCCGCCCAGGGAGAGGACCACGATCACGTCCCCCGGCCGGGCCAGCCGGAGGAGCAGCTCGACCCCCTCGTCGCTGCCGCCGACCAGGTGGACCTCCCTCCCCGTGACCCTGGCCGCGACGTCGGCGGAGGAGACGGTCGCCGCCTGGCCGCGCTCGCGGGCGGCCTCGATGGGTCCCAGCACCACCAGATCCGCCTCCTCGAAGCTCCGGCGGTAGTCCTCGAGGAGGGTGAGCGTCCGGGAGTAGGTGTGCGGCGTGTGGACCGCGATGATGCGCGCCCGGCCGTAGCGGGCCCGGGCCGCGTTGATGGCCGCCCAGACCTCGGTCGGATGGTGGGCGTAATCGTCGACCACGGTGACCCCGCCGGCCGTCCCCAGGATCTCGAATCGCCGAGCCGGTCCCCGGAAGTCGGCGCAGGCGGCGACGCACTCCGGGATCGGGGCGCCGGCAAAGCTGGCGAGGGCCAGGGCCGCGGTGGCGTTGAGGGCGTTGTGCCGGCCAGGGAAGGTGAGCGCCACCTCGGGGATCGCCCGCTCGGGGTGCGCGACCCGAAAGCGCTGCACCCGGCCGTCGTCCGCGAGCCGGGTCACGCGCCAGCCGGCGCCCTCCCCCTCGCCGTAGACGGTCACCGGGCAGGTCGCGTGGTCGCGGAGCGAGAGCGCCTCGGGATCGTCGCCGCAGAGCACCAGCAGCCCGTCCGCGGGCATCGTCGCGGCCAGCTCGACGAAGGGCGTGCGGTACGCCTCGGGCGACGGGTAGACGTCAGGGTGGTCCCACTCCAGGCGGGTGACGCAGGCCGCCGCCGGCCGCATGTGGAGGAACTTGGGCCGCGGGTCCCAGGGGGCGGTGGTGTACTCGTCCCCCTCGAAGACGAAGGGGCCGGTGCCCAGCCGCGCACTCCCACCCACGTCCAGGGAGGTCGAGCCGAGCCGGAAGCCCGGGTCCATCCCGCAGCGGTCCAGCATGTGGATGAGCAGCGCCGAGGTGGTCGTCTTGCCGTGGGTGCCGCAGACCGCGAGCCGGAGCCTGCCCTCGGTGAGCGAGACGAAGAACTCGACCTCGCTGCTGAGCGGGAGCCCGCGCCGCTTCGCCTCCAGCCACTCCTCGTTGAGGGGGCGCACCTGGTTGCCGACCACCACCAGGTCGGGGACACCCCAGCGATCGAGGTTGGCGGGGTCGTGGCGGTTCTCCCAGGGGATCCCGGCCGCGGTCACGATGTCGGAGACCGGCGGGTAAGCGTGCTCGTCGCTGCCGGTGACGGTGTGGCCGAGCTGCTGGGCGAGGATGGCGGCACCGCTCACCGCGTAGCCGCAGATCCCGAGGAAGTGGACGTGGCGGGGACCCGAGCCGGAGATGGCGGAGGCGGGGGAGGTCTTCCCGGCACCCTCCTCAGCGCTCACCCGCCGCCCCCCCGCGATGCCGGGCCAGCGCAAGGCGCCGGATCATCGCCACCACCTTCTGGGTCGCCTCCGGCCGCCCCAGGGCGCGGCTCTGGGCGGCCATCTCCCGCCAGCGCTCGGGGTTGCCCAGCACCCTCTCGATGGCGGCACGCAGCCGCTCGCCATCGCACTCCTGGTCGGGCAGGAGCAGGGCGGCACCGGCCGCCACGTAGGGGGCTGCATTGTGCCGCTGGTGGTCCCCGGCGTGGGGATAGGGGACGAGGATCATGGGGCGGCCGAGAGCGCTCACCTCGGCCAGCGAGGAGCCGCCGGCGCGCATCACCACCAGGTCGGCGCCGGCGACCCGGGCCGCCACGTCGGTGTAGAAGGCGGCCACCTCCCAGCGCTCCTGCAGGTCGGGGTCGAGCCCGGCGTGGAGGGCGAGCACCTCGGCGGCGTCGAGCTGGCCGCACTGATGGGTGAGGCGCAGCTCGGGGTGGTCGCGCAGCAGCCCGGGGGCACAGGCGCAGAGCGCCCGATTGATCCGCCGCGCTCCCTGCGATCCCCCCCACACCAGCAGCTGGCGGGGGCGATCGCCGAGGGGCGGGGCGCCGTCGCGGAACTCCCGCCGCACCGGGTTGCCGGTCGTCTCGGCGCCCCGGCGGCGCAGCCGCCGCGCGGTCGCGGGGAAGGAGACGGCGACCCCGGCGGCGCCGCGGGCCAGCAGCCGGGTCGCCCGGCCGGGGACGGCGTTCTGCTCGAGGAGGAGGACCGGGACCCGCTCGCGGCGGGCGGCCAGGACCACCGGCACCGAGACGTAGCCCGCGGCTCCGACCACCACGTCGGGGTCGAAGCGGCGGATCAGGCGGCGGGCCTCGTTCACGGCGCGGGGCAGGCGGAGCCCGAAGCCGGCGAAGGATGCCGGACGGGCGAGGTCGAGGCCGCGGATCTCCAGGGTCTCGAGGGGGACGCCGGCACGCTCGACCAGGGCCTCGGCGACGCCCCCGCGGCGACCGACCAGGAGCACGGCACCGTCCGGGTCAGCGGCGCGCAACTCTTCGGCGACCGCCAGCGCCGGGGTCAGGTGCCCCCCCGTCCCGCCCCCGGCGATCAACGTGCGCACAACTGAGCGCCCCCTGGTGTGCCACTCCGGCGAAGCCGCGCCTCTCCGTGGGCCCCGGGCGTCGGCCCTGCGCCGACACATTGCAGAGTATCCCCATCCCGGCCAGGTTCATGACCAGGGCCGTCCCCCCGTAGCTGATGAAGGGGAGCGGGATCCCGGTGGTGGGGATGAGCGCGGTCACCGCGGCCACGTTGACGAACACCTGGATGCAGATCCAGGCGGTGATCCCCCCGGCGAGCAGTGTCCCGAAGCGGTCGGGCGCGCGCAGCGAGGCCCGGATCCCCCGCCAGGCCAGGAAGGTGAAGGCGAGGACCACACCGGCGGCCCCGATCAGGCCCAGCTCCTCGCCGATGATCGCGAAGATGAAGTCGGTGTGCGCCTCGGGCAGCCAGAGGTACTTCTGGATGGAGTTGCCCAGCCCGACCCCGGTCAGGCCGCCCCGACCCAGCCCGTAGAGGGCCTGGATCCCCTGCCAGCAGGAGTTGAGCGGATCGGCGTTGACCAGCGACTGGCCGAAGCAGGTGAGCCGGCTGAGCCGGTACGGCTCGGCGAGCACGGTCAGCCAGCCCGCCCCGGCCCCGATCGCGAGCAGGGTGACCAGGTGCCGGTAGCGCGCCCCGGCGAGGAAGAGCAGGATGCCGCCGACCGAGGCGACCACGATGGTGCTCCCCAGGTCCTTCTCGGCCAGGATCAGGGCCACCGGGACGAGCAGCACGATCACGTAGTCGCGGATCCCGCGCCAGCTCCGGATCAATGTGCCCCGGTCGCTGAGCCACCGGCCCAGGACGATGATCGCCGCGAGCGCCGCCACCGCCGAGGGCTGGAGCTGGAAGAGACCGAGGTCGAACCAGCGGCGCGCCCCGTTGACCTCGACGCCGACGTGGGGGACCAGCACCGCGAGCAGGAGCAGCACGGTGACCAGCCCGATCAGACGCGACCAGCGCAGCAGGTGGTGATAGTCGAGGCGGGCGAGGGCCAGCAGCAGGGCCCCGCCCATCACCATGTAGATGCACTGGCGCTCGAAGTAGTAGCTCGGATTGCCGGTCTGGTCGTAGGCGAGCACCTCGGAGGCGCTGTAGACCATCACCAGGCCGAAGGCGCAGATCGCGGTGACGGCGACGTACAGCCATCCGTCCACGGAGGCGAGGCCCCGGGTCGCGGGGGTCAACTCGACCTTGGCCCGGCGGATGGGCAGGTCGAGGCTTCGCGTCGGGGCGGTGGGGACGGCCATGCGGCTCCTGCGGTGCGGTGACGTGGAGGGGACGGTTGCGGGAATCAGGCCAGGCGGACATTGTCACCCACCGAGCGGCTTTGTGGCGAAGCATCGCCCGCGAAGCTGCCGCTGCTCGCGACCAGGCCAGGGTCAGACGACGGCATGCACGGACAGCAGGGTGAGGGCCAATGCGGCCGCGCCGCCGGCCGCGAAGAGCAGCACCAGGCGCTCCTCGCGGATCCCCATCTTCTCGAAGTGATGGTGCAGGGGGCTGGCCCGGAACACCCGCCGGTGGAACCGCGTGATGGCGGTGACGTTGACGATGACGCTGGCCGTCTCGACGGCGAAGACGATGCCCAGCAGGGGAAGCAGCCAGAGCAGGTGGGCCTCCACGCCGATGGCGGTGAGCGCCGCCCCCAGGCCCAGGGCACCGGTGTCGCCCATGAAGAGGCGGGCCGGGTGCCAGTTGTAGACGAGGAAGGCGGCAACGGTGCCGAGCAGGGCGGCGGCGAGGGTCGCGGCGCTCCCCGGACCGAGCCAGATCGAGGCGGTGATCGCACCCACCAGGAAGATCGCCACGCAGCTCGCGGCCAGACCGTCGACGCCGTCGGTGAGGTTGACCGCGTTGGTGGTGGCCACCACGGCGATGGCGGCGAGCGGGACGATCGCCCAGCCGAGATCGACCATCCCGGCAAAGGGGAGGTCCTGGGTGGAGGCCCCCACGGCGTGCAGCCCGAAGCCGACCGCGACCCCGACCACCGCCTGGAGGACGAGCTTCTGACGCACCCCCAGCCCGAGCGAGCCGAGGCCGCGGACGTTGGCGAGGTCGTCGAGAAACCCGACCAGAGCCCCCCCGACCAGGGCGTAGGCGACCACGAACCCGGTCTGGCTGCGGTCAGTGGCCAGCCACACCGCGACCGCGATGACGCAGAAGAGCAGCCCCCCCATGGTGGGGGTGCCCGTCTTGGCCTGGTGGGTCGACGGGTTGTACGCCTGCACCCGCTGGCCGGCCCCGACGCGGGTGAGGACCGTGAGCAGCACCGGGTAGAGGGCGACGCCCACCACGAAGCAGACCACGGCGACGACGATGGCGTGGATCACGCCAGCAGGCTCTCCACCACGGCGTCGAGACCGATGCCGCGGCTGCCCTTGACCAGCACCACGGTGCCGGGGCCGAGCAGGGGGAGGGCCAGCTCCGCCGCCTGGCCGGCGTCCTCGGCCTGGGCGACCGCCGCTCCCGGCATCCCGGCCGCGACCGCGGCCCCGGCCACCACCGC
The DNA here is from genome assembly GCA_003491925.1 of Chloroflexota bacterium. GTDB lineage: Bacteria > Chloroflexota > Dormibacteria > Aeolococcales > Aeolococcaceae > Changshengia. Next base: position 2,357 of record DNAU01000122.1, on the reverse strand, counting down.
CGCCTGCGCCCCCACCGCGATCAGCCGGGTGGCGGCGACGGCGGCCCGGCGCCCCGCCTCCCGGTGGGCGGCGAGCGTGCGGTCGCCCAACTCGAGCATGTCGCCAATGATGGCGAGCCGGTCCGCGGCTCCGCTACCGCGCAGCACCTCGAGGGCGGCCGCCAGGGAGCTGGGGCTGCTGTTGTAGCTGTCGTCGACGACGGTGGACCCCTCGCGCCCCCGGAGAATCCGGCCACGGTGGTCGGCGGGCTCGAACTCGACCAGGCGCTCCGCCACCTCGCCGACACCGACGCCGAAGGCGGCCGCGACGGCGGCGGCGGCGGCGGCATCGAGCAGGAGGTGCCGCCCCGGTGCCCGGAGCCGGAGGGAGGCGCGCCCGTCGGGACCGACCAGGGTGGCCCGGCTGCCCAGCATCCCGCCGGCCTCGACCGCCTCGACCCGCCAGGCCGCCTGCCGGCTCGCCTCGCCGAACCAGTGGAGGGGAGCCCGGCTGCGCCCGGCGACCCCGATCACCCGGGGGTCGTCGGCGTTGACCACGCCCACCCCATCGCGGGGGAGCGCCTCCAGGAGCTCGGCCTTGGCGTCGGCGATCGCCGCCTCCGACCCGAGCCGGCCGATGTGGGCCTGGCCGACGTTGAGCAGCACCCCGACGGTGGGGTGGGTGAAGGCCGCGAGGTCGGCGATCTCGCCCGGCCCGGTCATCGCCATCTCCACCACCAGCCGTTCCACCGGCGGCACCAGCCGGAGCACGTGGAGCGGGATCTGAGTCCAGGTGTTGAGGTTGCCGGGCGTGCGAGCGGTGGGGCGCCCGGCCAGCGCCAGCGCGCACATCTCCTTGGCGGTGGTCTTGCCCACCGACCCGGTGACCCCCACCACGGTCGCCCCCAGCTCGCCGATCCGGCGGGAGCAGGCGGCGCGCAGCGCGGCGGCCGTGTCGCCGACCCTGATCAGGAGCGGCGGCGTCTCAGGCCCGGCCGCATAGGCCTCCCCCACCACCGCCAGGGCCGCGCCCCGGCGGGCGGCGTCGGCCACGAAGGCGTGGCCGTCCATCTCCTCACCGGGCAGGGCGACGAACCCGGTGCCGGGCGTCACCGCCCGCGAATCGCTCACCAGGTCGAGGATCTCGAGCGAGGCATCCGCCGGAGCGATCAGCCGTCCCCCGAGGAGGTCGGCCAGGGTGTCGGCACGCAGCACCGCCGGATGGTGCCACAGCCGGGGATCAGGGGGTGAGATGCCAGTGGTCGATCATCTCCTCGGCCATCTGCCGCCACACCGGGGCGGCCAGCAGGGAGCCGAAGTCGTCGGCGGCCGGGACCTGCGGCTCGTCGATCACCACCAGCATGGTGAACTGCGGGTCGCTCGCCGGGAGGAACCCGCCGAAGGAGACGTCGCTGCCGGTGAGCTTGCCGTCGATGGGCTCCTGGGCGGTCCCGGTCTTGCCCGCGACCTCCCCCGACCAGCCGGGGATGCGGGCGTCGAAACCCTCGCCGTCGGAGTCGTCGACCACGTGGGTCATCATCGTGGCGAGGGTGGCCGCGGACGCCGCCGAGATGACCCGGCGGGTGGTCGGCACCACCGGCGTGGAGGTGCCGCTGTTGGGGTCGATGACCGAGTCGACGGCGTGGGGCTGCACCCAGACGCCGCCGTCGGCGACCGCGTTGATGGCCGCCAGCATCTCGACCGGGGTCACCGACACGCTCTGGCCAAAGGACATCTCGGCGTAGTCGAGGGCGCTCAGCGCGCTCTGCGGAGGCATCTGCTGGTTGGTCTCGCCGGCCAGGTCGACCCCGGTGGGGGCGCCGATCCCGAAGGCGAGCATGTTGTCGTAGAAGGCGTCGGCGCCCTCCAGCTGCTGCGCCTTGATGGCCCCGTTGTTGAGCGACATGTCGAGCACCGTCTGCATGGTGATCTCGCCGTGCGCCCTGTGGTCCCAGTCCTGGATGGTCACCCCGTCGATCCGGGTCGGGCCCTCGTCGAAGCTGTACCCCGGGGTGATCGCCCCGGCCTGGAGAGCACCCGCGAAGGTGACCGTCTTCATCACCGAGCCGGGATCGAAGAGGCCGTCGACGGCGGGATCGGCGAAGTCGCCGATCGGCGTGGAGGCGTAGTCGGTGGCGTCGTAGCTGGGGTAGTCGGCCCACGCCTGGATGGCACCGGTGTGGGTGTTCATCACCAGGATCTGGCCGGACTGCGCGTCATCCTTGGTGACCGCCGTGGCGATCGCCTGCTCGGCCCAGTACTGGACCTGGGAGTCGAGGCCCAGCTCGAGGTCGTCGCCGTCCTGCGCGGGCACCATCTGGGCTCGGTTCAGGTAGATGGCGTTGCCCTGGCTGTCCTTGATCTCCGAGGCGGTGCCG
>DNAU01000135.1 GCA_003491925.1 Chloroflexota bacterium | reverse complement strand
ATTTCCGGGGCAGTGCACTAGCTCAGCGGAGCGATCGTTGAGACTGTAGCGCCGCTAGAGTCCGACATGGGCGCGGGGAGGATGTCTCGCCGCTCAGGTGGCCTCAATCGCCGCAGTGTCGGTGGCGGTGTTCAGGGTAACGCTGCCAGCTTGAAAGCGGCGAGTGAAGGTGGATCCCTGCAGGCTATACGGACCGACGGCGGCGCCCAGTGCGTCCTTGAGGTTGGAGTAGTCAACCACGGTGTTGTCCGCGTTACGGGACGGCATGAAGTCTAGGTATGACGCGGACTGACGGCCGAGAAGGTACACGGTCAGCACGAGGGTCTCGAGGCGCGATATGTCTGCGCTGCTGGCCGAGACCCAAACCTTGGACCAGGCGAGGAACGCCTTGCCCTGCGAGCCCATGTCCGCCATCATCTCCAGGGTCTGCTGCACCACCGAGGTCGAGGGAAAATCGTTGACCGGGTAGGTGGGCTGCCGGAGGAAGAGCTCCGCGATACCGGCATCGGCGGTGGACGTTGCCAGGATGTGCGAGTTGAGCGTGTACTGAGGTCCACTGACCAGGCCGTTGAAGGCGAGGTAGCCGCCGTGAAGCGCCGTCTTGTCGCCATCGAGCAGCTGCACCTCGTCCTCCAACCAGGTGGTGGTGGTGTACACGTCGCCGGTAGAGGGATCCACGGGCGGGGAGCTGGCGTAGTGACCCAGCACGTCGACGCCGATCGAGTCGATCATCACGCCGTTGAAGCCGTCGCCTGCAATCGAGGCGGCGGCCTGCTGGGCCTGCCAGGCCCGGTATGCAGGGTTGCCGACGTCCATCAGGTAGTTCTGGGGGAACATCGGCAGATTGATGAGCTGGCCACGGCTGCCGTGGGCAAACCAAGTCGGATGTGCCTGCAGCACCTGGTTGTAGGTCTGGCTGCCCTTCTGCAGGTACGGCCCGAGGTTGTAGGCCAGGGTGATCAGCGACGGGTTCCAGGAGTGGAGCTGCACGTTCCACTTGGTGTAGGTGCTGATGTTGCCGATCAGGATGCTCATGTTCTTCGCCGCGGCTTCCCATCCCGCGGTGGACCGCGTGCCCGCGGCCCCATTCCAGTCAGCAGCCCAGAGACCGATGCTGCTGGCGGTGGAGGCAGGGCCGCCCGCCGTGTACACGCCCTCCGCACTGGCTGCGGCGAGCGCGGAGCTGACGCTCGGTAGGCCCGCGTCCCAGGGGAGGGTGGCTGAAGGGGCGGGTGACACCGTGGTGTCCGGCGTCTGAGCGGAGCGCGAGGTCGCGGGGGCGGGGTGACCGGCGGTCGGTCTCAGCGGCGACCCTGCGATCGGCGCACAGGCCCCAAGCACGACCCCGAGCCCCAGCATCATGAGCAAACGCAGCCCGCTTCTCGCCGACCCTGTTCTCATCGGTTCTCCCCCTGTGGGTAGGTGATGCGTGGGATTCCATGGCTGTCAGGTGCAGGAGGCGCCGTGGCGGTGACCTCGCATCGGCGCCATGCCCTTATCCCTTAGCAATCTGGGTTTTCGGGCCGAAAGCTCGGCGCACTTTACGACACGCTCTTGCCCGTTGGCAACCGGTGCCAATCGGTCAAACACTCATGTTTGGAGCATGACTGCAACGATGCGCGCTTTTGAAGCGGCGTCCGTTTTCCTGAACCCCACAGCGGCGCCGTTCCAGGTAGCCACCGGTGGCGGTAGCCGGGAGCCGATTGCATTCGATCCGCCCGGCCGACCTCGTCTTTGGGTCGCTCGACCGGCTGGCGACGTCTACCGCGCCGGAGAGGTCCTCGACGGTTACGGCCCCACCGCCTTTACGTCGTCGCCGACGTCAGCGGGCGCCAGGAGTCGGCGCAGCTTTTCCTTCGCGCGGCTACACCAGGACCCGGGCGGCGAGGGCGCTCGTGCGCGTCTCCTCGGCGACCTCGGGGTGGTCACAGCCGGCGAGGTGAAGGGTCATCACCACCTCGCGCTGCGCGCGGGAGAGTCCGACCGCGGCGTAGACGTCTTCGACGCTCTGCCAGCCGTGCTCCTCGAGGAAGCGCTCCCAAGTTCGCTCCGCAGAGTCCGCCACCAATGACGGCGGCCAGACTGATCGCCTCCACGATGCGCAGACCCAGGCCGCTGTTCTCCCAGACGAACAGCATGAGGCCCACGACGAAGAGCCAGAAGCAGCCGTTCCCCAGGCACCCGAGACAGCCCCTCGACCTCTTCTCAGCCATCTCACATCTCCGGGCCAGCTTCCGTCTCGCCCCCTGACCGACCCGCGCGGTGGTCGATAGCCGGTGGCGGAGCCGGGAGGAGGGCGCGAGGCGGACCGCCGAGGCGGGTGCTCATCCCTGGGCGGGCACGCTGGCGTTGACGGGAACGCAGGGCAGCGCGGGGTCGCAATCACCGGAATTTCAGCAGGCGCGCGGCCTTGCCTGGACGCGGGCCGGCGGTCAGCCCGCCGAGGGGGTGTCGGGTGCGCGGGGGCGGGAGGAGCCTCGGTGCGAACCGTAGTCATCGGCCACCGGCGGGAGGGCCATCGGCGGCAGGGCCATCACGCCCTCGTCGGTGCGGATCAACCGCCAGCCCCCCTCGTGCACCCTCCAATGATGTGGTCGGCAGATGTTGACAAGGTTGGCGAGATCAGTCGAGCCGCCCTGGGCCCAGTGGGTGAGATGGTGCCCGTCACTGCGCAAATCTGGGTAGCCCAGGCCCAGCCCTATTCGGCCAGCCTCGCCGCCGCGGCCCGTGAATCTGAACTTGCGGAGGTCTGGGTCACAGCGCTAACGCTCCAACCGTGCCCATGCAGGAGGGGCAGGCTAGTGGAACGTCTCAGTAATG
>DNAU01000115.1 GCA_003491925.1 Chloroflexota bacterium | reverse complement strand
ACCGAGACCGTCTTCGGCCTGCCCGGGTTGGGTCAGAACGTGGTGAGCGCGATCGGCCGCGAGGACCTGCCGGTGATCCAGGGCATCGTGCTGGTCGCCGCCGCCTTCATCGTCGTCGCCAACATCGTGGTCGACGCCCTCTATGCCGTCGTCGACCCCAGGGTGAGGCTGTCGTAGCGAGGGGACGACAACGGCGCCGGTGGGCGCCCTCAGACCGCCGGGAGGCAGAGCAGAAAGGTGCTGCCCTCACCGGGCCGGCTCCGCTCCAGCACCAGGTCGCCGCCCATTCGCCGCGCGCATTCGCGGCTGACGTAGAGGCCGAGGCCGGTCCCGGCGGCGCGCTCGGCCCCCGCCCCCCGGACGAAGCGCTCGAAGATGCGCTCGCGGTCCGCCTCGCTCACCCCTGAGCCGCGATCGCTGACTCGGATCTCGATCCCCGCCGCGGTCCGGCGGGCGCTGATCGTCACCGCGGCGGGGGGGTCGGAGTAGATCAGCGCGTTGTTGACAAGATTGTCCATGACGCGGGTCGCCAGCGCCGCGTCCGCCGCCACCTCCAGCTCGTCGGGGCAGTCCAGGGTCAGGGTCGCGCCCGTGAGGTCGAGGTGGGGCACCATCCGCTCTCGGACGGCCTCGAGCAGCGCCTGGAGCTGGATCCGCGTGCGCTCGATCTGGAGCTCGTTGCTCTCCAGGCGGGCCACCGTGAGCAGCGACGTGGCGATCTCCTGCGCCTCGCGCGCCTTGGTGGCGATGACCCGAACCGCCCTGGTCGCGGGCTCTCCGAGCGGGCCCAGGTCGCCGCCGTCGAGCAGCGCGGCATACCCCTGGATCACCGTGAGCGGAGATCGCAGCTCATGGACGGCGATGTCGAGCAGCTCCGACTTCGTCCGCTGGGCGGCATCCAGATTGCGCACCGCGTCGGTCGCCGCCTGGTGGGTGGTGGCGTTGCGCAGGGCGATCCCGGCGATGGACCCCAGAGTGGAGAGGCTGGTCCGCTCGTCCTCGTGAAAGGCCGGGTCCCGGTAGCGGGAGAAGACGAGCAGGCCGGTGACCTCCCCGCCCTGCAGGATGGGCACGCTGGCCGTATGGCGGACGAGGCTGAGCGCCTCGCGGAACTCCGGGGAGGCCCGCATCGTGTCCATGGCGCCGCCGGTCACCACGGTCCGGCGGGTGAGCGCCTCGCGGACCAGCGGCTGCTCCGACAGCCACGGGGAATCGAACCGGCGGCCGATCCAGGTCACCCCCTCTCGGCCTCCGACCGAGGCCTCGATGGTGAGCTGTCCGTCCTTCCAGCTCGAGAGGGTCGCGCGGTCGGCGCCCACCAGCCGCGCTCCCTCGTCGAGGATCGTGTTGACCACCGTCCGTGGATCCAGTGAGCTGCTCATGGCCATGGCCAGTGCCAGCAGCGCCTCGGCGTCCCGATGGTCGCCCGGCTCGGCGCCGGGGGAGGCCGCGGCAGGTGCGCTGCTCGTCGTCACCCGCTCCGCAGGTGCCAGCGCCGACGGCGACCTTCGCTTCGACGACTTCTCCTCCGTCGGGGGAGAAAGCTGAGTGTCGCCGACGGTAACATCACCCATGACCGCTATCATCATAGCCGGTCGACTGGAGGGGGATAAGCCATCCGACTGCGCGGCTCCCGGCACACCCGGACAGGGACCTGGCCGGGCGGCTCAGGGCACCGGCCCGGAAGTGACTTCCCGTTTCATCCGGCCACTTCCGCCGGCGGCGCTGCGCGCCCCGAGGCCGGCGTCAGGGGGCCCCGGCGGCGGCGCCGTCAGGCGCGGCACCTGCTGGTGCGCTCCTCCTCCGCCACCCGTTCCTGGGGCTCCGACGGCCTGGCCGGCGAACCAGAAAGCCGCCCGCGGGCAAGTGCACTAGCATCATCGAAATCATCCGATGGAGGGAGAGCGATGCCTACTGCCCACAGCACAGCTGAGGCGACCTGGTCCGGTGATCTCATGGGGGGCGGCGGAAGCGTCCGCCCTGGCAGCGGTGCCTTCCCCGAGCTGCCCATCTCCTGGAACCGGCGGGCCCAGCGGGAGCAGGGCGCGACCAGCCCGGAGGAGCTGATCGCCGCCGCCCACGCCGCCTGCTTCTGCATGGCCCTCTCCAACGAGCTGGCCAAGGCGGGCCATCCCGCGGAGACGATCCTGGCATCCGCCAGTGTTGCGTTCGAGACCGGTCGAGCCGACGGTGCCGCGATCACCTCGGTCGAGCTGGTGGTCCGCGCCCGGGTCCCGGGCATGGACGAGCCCGCGTTCCAGGCGGCGGCGGAGGGGGCCAGGGCCGGCTGCCCGGTGTCCAAGGCGCTCGCCGGCGTCGAGATCCGGCTCCAGGCCGCGCTGGAAAGCGGGTAGGGCCACGAGCGGCGCCGGCACCTCGGTCGCCTCCGGCGAGGGCGCCGCCCCCCTCGGGTCGCAACCGCGCGGCCCGCTGGCCGGGGTCGGCACCGCCAGTCCGGGTCCGGCGACGGTGCGCTCCGGCACCGCCCCCCACCTCATCGCCCTCTTCGTCGTCAGCGCGGTCTCGCAGTACGCCGGTGCCTCGCTGGCGGTCCGGGCCTTCGCGGCCATGCCCGCCGCCGGGGTCGCCTGGATCCGCGTGCTCACCGGCGCCGCCGTCCTCGGCGCCTGGCGGCGCCCGTGGAGGGCGCTGCGAGGCCAGCCCAGGTCCGCGCTCCTGCTGGTGGCTGCTTTCGGGGTGGCCCTGGCGGCCATGAACCTCACCTTCTACCTCGCCATCTCGCGGTTGCCGCTTGGCACGGCGGTCGCCATCGAGTTCATCGGCCCGGTCCTGGTCGCCGCGCTCGCGGTGCGCGGGGTGCGCAATCTGGCCGCGCTGTTGGTGGCCGTCGCCGGGGTGGCCGTTCTCAGCCGGATCAGCCTCTCCGGAAGCGCGGCCGGCGTGGCGTTCGCCATCACTGCCGGGCTGCTCTGGGCCCTCTACATCGTCCTCGCCCACCGGGTGGCCCGGCGCGGCCTGGGCACCACCGGGCTGGCGGCGGCCATGGCCGTCGGGGTGGTGGCGATCGCGCCGGTGGCCGCCGCCCCCGCCCTGGAGAGCGCCGGCCACGGCGCCGTCGTCCTGCTCGCGGTGGCGGTCGGGCTGCTCTCCAGCGTCCTCCCCTACGCGCTCGACCAGGTGCTGCTCCGGCGCCTCTCCCGGGGAGCCTTCGCACTCTTGCTCAGCCTGCTGCCCGCCACGGCCGCGCTCACCGGGCTCGTCCTTCTCCGCCAGGTCCCCGGTCCGCTCGAGCTGCTCGGGATCGGCCTGGTCGTGGCCGCGGTGACCCTGCGCACCCCCGAGGTGGCTCCGATCGGATGACCCGGGTCAGGCCGCCTGCTGGCTGAAGAGGATCGCGAAGCTGCAGCTCTGCCCCGCGTCGGCGGGGTCGGTGTTGAAGCTGGGGCCCTTGGTGATCGTGAAGGTGTACGTGTCGCTCCCGGCAGGGCCCGGCGACGTGCCCGGCCAGGTGGTGGCTCCGGCGCTGTCCCTGATGCTGGTGGCGCCCATCTGGCTGGTCAGGGCAGTGGCCGCGTAGTCGGCCACGCTGCTCTGGTCCACGACCGCGAGCAGGAGGTCAGCGCAGAGCGTGCCGGTCGCGGCCGCGGGCATCTGCATCGTGAAGGTGCTGTTCAGCGCCCCCGTGCTGGTGATCGTGACCGCGCCGGTCGCCAGGGTGCTCGGCGAGCTGGGAGAGACCCCGCTCACGCTGATGATCGCCGCGCAGGTGTTGCCGGACTGGTTGAGCAGGGTCGTCGAGGTGACCGAGGTGCAGCTCTGCGTCCCCACCTTGTTGGTGTGGCCCAGGGTCCCGGCGCCCACGCTGTTGCCGGCGTTCTCGGTGTAGCCCTGCCAGGCGGCCAGGCCTCCGAAGCTGAGCAGGGCGGTGCCGGCGAAGGTCGCGACGAGGACCAGCGCCACCCGGAGGATGTGGGTGCACTTGCGCCGCCGCCCGCGCGCGTCCATGATCTTCCCTTTCCCGCCCTTCTCCCCGGATAGTCCAAATGCACTAGACGATGCTGGTCAGACTAACCGGGGAGGTTCGCAGGAACCCGGGAGGTTTGGCCACAGCCCCGTAACAGCGCATCGCGGGAGCGCAAACCAGACGAGCCCGCCGGAGAGGGTTCAGGCGGTGCCCCGCCGGGCCCGATCCAGCCACTCCGCGGCCGCCCGGAAGTCGCCGTCCGAGGTCCCGGGGCGGAGGCGCGGTGCCTCGCCGTCCGCCCTCGGGTAGGAGCCGCAGAAGCGGACCTCCTCGCAGAACCGGTGCAGGGCCGCCAGGGCGTCCCCGACCCGGGCGTCCTCGATGTGACCCTCGCAGTCGATGGAGAAGCAATAGCGACCCAGCCCGTGGCCGGTGGGGCGGGACTCGATCCGGGTGAGGTTGACCCCCCGGACCGCGAACTCGGTCAGCAGTTCCAGGAGGGCTCCGGGGTGGTCGTCGGCGATCAGGGTGACCACCGTCGTCCGATCGGCCCCGGTCGGCCGGGGGAGCGGCCCTGGCTCCACGGCCAGGACGAAGCGGGTCACCGCGTGCTGGTGGTCCCCGATGTCGGCGACCAGCTCAGCCAGCCCGTAGCGGGTGCCGGCGGCCGGAGAGGCGATGGCGGCGTCGGTGGCGTCCGCCCCCTCAGCGACGGCGGCGGCCGCCTCGGCGGTGGAGGGGGCGGCGTGGACCCGGGCCTCGGGGAGGTGGGCCCTCAGCCAGTGCCGGCACTGGGCGGTGGCATGGGGATGGGACGCGACCACCCGGATGGCTCCGAGGTCGGTGCCCGGCCGCGCCAGCAGTGAGAGCCGGACCGGGACCAGCATCTCGCGCGCGATGTGCAGCGGGTCCCCGGTCGCGAACTCGTCGAGGGTGCCGGTGACCGCACCCTCCACCGAGTTCTCGAAGGGAACCACCGCGCCTTCCACGGAGCCGTCGCGGACCGCTGCGAAGGCGTCGGCGACCGTCTCCACCGGGATGAGGTCCGCGTCCCGGCTCTCCGCGAGGCTGCGCAGCGCGATCTCCGCGAAAGTGCCCTCGGGGCCGAGGTAGGCGTAGCGGGGCGGCACTGGCTAGGTCCGCGCCGGCACGATGACGGCCGACGAGTGCACCGTGGTGCCGACGACCGTCAGCAAGATCACCAGGGCGAGGAAGCCCAGGCCGACGTAGCCGAGCACGAGCCCGGCGATGGCCATGCCGCGGCCGGCCTGCCCCCGCTGACGGATCTGGGAGAGGGCGACGTGGCCGAAGACGACGGCCAGGATGGACCCCACCCACCACAGCCAGAGGATGCCGAGCACGAGCGCGGCGATCGCCAGGCCATTGGTGGGCGGCGCCGCGACATAGACGGGGTACGGCGGGTAGGGTGGCGGGTACGGCCCCGGCCCCGGCCAGGGGGGCTGACCCGGTGGCGGAGGGAAGGCGTAGGGGTAGGGGGGCGGCGCGCCCGACGAGGGCAACCCGTAGTCGGGCGCCGCAGGGGTGCCTCCCTCCGGCGGAGGCGGTGGCCAGGGGGTGGACACGATCGGGCTTCCTCAGGCCGGACCGGCGGTGGCGCCCGCTCCGGCCATCGCGGGCTGCCCGGCCCGGCTCCGCCGCGCCGGTGCAGAGGTTACGCCGAGGTCGGGGCACCGGTCGTGACGGCGCCGCGCCGGCCCGGGTTCGCCCGGCCCCAGCCCGGCGCAACCGCGCTGGTCCCGGATCCGGACGCATGGCATACTCATCGGACACCGCAGGGGCGGTGGCTCGCTGACGAGGGGGAGAGCGGTGGAGAGCCCGCGCAGGTCCTCGGTCCATCAGCGGCGCCTGCCGATCGCCATCGCGGCGGCGGGGATCTTCATGATTGCGACCGCGGTGGGCGCGCCCTTCCCGCGGGACTGCTGGTTGCGGCCACCTGTGTCCTGATCTCGAGGCTCAGCTCGTTCGAGCCGGGCTACCTCTATGGGGTGATCGCCAGCCTCGCCTTCCAGGGGACGCTGGCCAAGAACGAGCAGGGACACGCGGTCGCCCTCTCGGCCGTGGCCAGCCTGACCGTGGCGGTCATCGCCTGGCTGATCTGGGTCCCGGTCGGCCGCGCCGCCGCAGTGCCGGGAGCCCCCTTCGCGGTGGTCCTGGCCGCCGACCTGCTCGGATCCATCTTCGTGGGCGGCCTGGTCGGCAACGTCATCGGCCTGCTGCCGCTCCGCTTCCTCTCCGTCGGCACCCTGATGGCGTGGAGCCGGGCAGCCTGGGCGGCGACCTTCGGGATCGCCGTCTTCGGGCTGGTCGAGGTGGAGCTCCGGCCCCAGTCCACCTCGGCTCACCCGGGCAGCGCACCCGTGATCACCGCGGTGCTCCTCTTCGTCCTCTTCGGGGGGAGCAGCGCCGGGATGCGCTGGTACTTCAGCCGACGGGAACGGCAGAGGCGCGAGGCGGAGAAGACGGAGCGAGAGGAGGTCCGGGCCGAGGGGCGTCCCGCGCCGGCGGCGAGCAGCCCGGCTCCCGCCGCCGCACCGGTCCGCCCCGGAGCCCCCAGGTCGGCTGCCGCCACGTCAAGCGTTGCGGCACCGCCCGCCCCCTCGGGGCCGGCGGCCCCCCGCCACGTGGGCTTCGCGCGCGCGCTCCAGGCCGGCCGCCCGCGCCCTCCCCGCGCCGTCCCCGCCGCCGAATGGGCCGCTCACCTCGCCGGACCACACCCCCGCCCCGGCGACCGACACGTGATCTGATCACTCGCCCGGCGCCGCTCCGCGGCCCAGATGGCGCGAGGGCGACGCCCCACCTGTGGCGAGGGCTACCGCTTGACGAAGATGACCGCGAAGCCGTCGTCGTAGACCTGCTCCCACCCGGGGTCGACCGAGAGCGCCATGCTGAGCGCCGAGGAGGTGCGCTCCACCACGTAATTGACCCCGTGCTCGCTGAGGATGGTCTGCCAGTCGGGGTTGGCGTTCTCGACGTCGCTGACCTGCTGGAGCAGCGGGTTGCCCACCTCGGTCGCCTCACCGTAGATGAAGACGCGGCGGTTGGCGTCCCCGTAGAAGCGGTAGATCAGGTAGCCGCCCCAGTCATAGGCGTTGAACATCCGGGTGCCGACGTCGGGGTGCGCCGCCAGCCAGTCCGCCGCTCCCACCGGGAAGTTGGCCGCGGTGCTCGCCGTCTGGGTGCTCAGGGTGTTCGCCGCAAAGCCCACGGCGGCCACGGTGACGATGAGGGCCCCCGCTGAGATGATGATGAGCAGGTCGCCGCCCCGGCGACGCACCCACTCCGCGAAGCGGTCCCGCCACCGGCTCCGCTCCCAGGCGCCCCCAAAGGACCAGGCCACCATCGGGATCAGCAGCGCGGCGGCGAGCGGCGCGTTGCGCACCGCCGACAGCGCCGCGTAGATGCCGACCACGGTCAGCAGCGCATCCCAGAGCCGGGGCCGGCGGAGCGCCATCGCCGCCACCACCAGCAGCAGCATCAGCTCGATGCCCAGCTCCCCCGCCACGTGGAAGTTCGGCGACTGCCACTCGGCGATGAAGCTCTGCTGGACGGCGCTGGTCTGGACCTTGATGGCCGCCAGATAGGCGTTGATGGTGATCGGGTTGACCAGGCCGGCCACCCCGGACGCGAGCAGGATCATCCAGAGCCGGAGCGATCGGCGGCGGTGGGCGCCGTCCCGCGGGGAGAGGAGCCAGAGCGCGGTCTCGGTGACCGCGGCGAGCCCGACCACGGCCAGGCCGTAGACGAAACCGCCGTGGAGATTGGCCCAGACCACCATCACCAGGGGCAGGAGGTAAAGGTGGCGGTCGCGGTCGCGCAGGTAGGCCTCGACCCAGTAGAGGGTCAGGCAGGTCAGGGCGAAGCTGATCATCTGCGACCGCGGGCCCCAGACCTCGACGCCGGCGAGCGCCGCCACCACCAGGCAGGCGCCCGCGATCAGCGCGGGGACCCGCTCCATGCCGATCCGGCGCCAGATGAACCAGAACCCGACCCACGTGACGGCGGTGTAGATGAGGCTGAAGGCGAGGAAGCCGCCGGCGCGGAAGATGAGGTCACCCAGGACCTCGCTGCCCCACTCCTGGTCCGCCCAGGTCTTCCCGCTCACCGTGTAGGTGAAGAGCTCGTGGCTGGGGAGGCTGCCGTGATCGATGATCCAGCTTCCCGTCTCCATGTGCCACCAGAAGTCGGGATCGCCGACCCGGCGGCAGATGACCACCAGGATCGCGACTAGCGCCGCGCCGACCACCAGGCCTCCGAGGGTGGGACGGCGAAGGCCGGCGCGGGCCCGGGGGGCAGCGGAGGGCGGAGAATGCTCCGGCGCGACGGCCACGGGTGGCACGATGACACATCGCTCCCCCGGTAATGGCCGCGCAAGGTCAGTGCGGGACGATAGATTGGGGAGGTCCGCCAGGGGCGGCGGGACGTGAGAAGGCCGCTGAGGCCGTGACCATGGAGGACGGCGATGGCGGCGGCAGCGGGGGAGGCACCCGGTGGGGCTGCCCGCTCCCGGCTCGGCTTCCGGCTGCGACGCGGGTTCTGGCTGACCGGGCCCATCGCGCTCTTCACGCTGCTGCGGATCCCGTCGTTCCTTGAGCCGCACTGGTACACCGACGAGGCGGGCTACGTCACCACCGCGCGCTCCCTCCTCCAGGGCAAGGTCCTCTACACGCAGATCTGGAACAACAAGCCGCCCATTCACCTCTGGACGGTGGCGTTGGTGATCCAGCTTTTCGGAACCAGCGAGGCCGCCCTCCACACGATCACCTTCGTCACCGGGGTGCTGACCCTGCTGGCCGTCGC
>DNAU01000355.1 GCA_003491925.1 Chloroflexota bacterium | reverse complement strand
GGAGCGGGGCGCCCCCGGGTGAACAGGCGGAGGAGCAGGCGGGCCACCAGGGTGAGGGCCACGATCAGGGGGCTCAGCAGCCGGGTGACGAACTGCACGGGCGCGGCGAGGCGCAGCGCCAGCCGCTCGTTGAAGCGGAGCGCGAGCGACTTGGGGGCGATCTCGCAGAAGACCAGGACGAAGACCGAGAGCGCCACGGTGACCAGCGCCTGGTAGAGGCCGTGGGTGTGACCGGTGGCGATCAGCGCGGTCGCCGTCGAGGCGACGATGACGGCGACCGTGTTGACCGAGAGGATGGTCGAGAGGTAGCCGTTGGGGTTGTTGTGGAGGTGCACCACCCGGCTGGCCCGGCGGTCCCCATCCTCGGCGAGGGTGCGCATCCGCAACCGCGACACCGAGGTCAGCGCGGTCTCGGCGGCGGCCGCGAAGGCGGCCAGCACCAGCCCTACGGCGAGCAGGATGGCGAGCCAGGTCATGGCCGCAGCGGAGGGTCTGAGCTACTACTCATCGGAACAGCTCGCTGACGCTCCTCCCCTCATGGACGCGCACGATCGCCTCGGCGATCAGCGGCGCCACCGAGAGCACCCGAAGCCGGGGGTGGTTGTCGAGGACGTGGGCGGGGTCACTGACGGGGATGGTGTCGGTGACACAGATCTCGTCGATCGGGGCCTCGCGGAGGCGCTCGAGGGCGCCCTCGGTGAGCAGGCCGTGAGTGGCGACCACGTCGACGCCGGTGGCGCCCTTGCCCTTGAGGGCCTCGCTGGCGCTGACCAGGGTGCCCCCGGTCGAGACGAGGTCGTCGACGATCACCGCGTGCATGCCGGCCACGTCACCGACCACATGGACCACCTCGACGGCGTCGTCGCGCGGGCGCCGCTTGTCGATGATCGCGATCGGGGCGTCGAGCAGCCGGCCCAGGCGCCGGGCGCGGAGCGCGCCCCCGGTGTCGGGCGAGACCACCACCACGTTGTTGCCATGACGTTCCCGAACTCGTCGGGCCAGGATCTTGGTGGCGGTCAGCGCATCCACGGGGATGTCGAAGAACCCCTGGATGGCCTCGGCGTGAAGGTCCACCGCAACCACCCGGCTGGCGCCCGCCAGCTCGATGATGTTGGCCATCAGCTTGGCCGAGATGGGGTCCCGCGGGGCGGTCTTCTTCTCCTTCCTCTGGTACCCGTAGTAGGGGATCACGGCGGTGATCCGGGCCGCCGAGGCGCGCCGGAGGGCGTCCAGGGTGACGAAGAGCTGGATCAGGTTGTCACTCACCGGCGGGCAGGTGGGCTGGATCAGGAAGACGTCGTGACCCCGCACCGACTCGTGGATCTTGACGTCGAACTCGCCATCGGCGAAGCGGGTGATGTCCATGGGGGCGAGCGGGAGGTCGATCTCCCGGGAGATCCTCTGGCTCAGCTCCGGGTTGCCGGTGCCGGAGAGCAGCATCAGCTCCCCGTAGGGGTTCGAGTCACTCACGGCCGCGGGTCCTCCGGCCGCTCCCGGGGATGCCAGCCCTCGATGTTGCGCTGACGGGCCCGGCCGACCGCCAGGGCTCCCTCGGGGACGTCCCGGGTGACGATGCTGGCGGCGGCGACGTACGCCCCGCGCCCGATCCGGACCGGGGCCACCAGGCTGCTGTTGCTGCCGACGAAGACACCGTCCCCGATGGCGGTCCGGTGCTTGGCCCGGCCGTCGTAGTTGCAGGTGATGGTGCCGGCACCGACGTTGACGTCGCGGCCCAGGTCGCTGTCGAGCACACACGAGACGTGGTTGATGTGGCTGCCCACCCCGACTCGGCTGTTCTTGACCTCGGCATGCGTTCCCAAAGATACCCCCGATTCGAGCACGCTGCCGGGCCGGACCCGATTGAAGTGGCCGATCTCGACGCCGTCGGCGATCTCGGCCTCGTCGATGACCGACGCGCCGACCCGGACCCGGTCACCGATGCGGCTGTCGCGGATCTGGGCCATCGGTCCGATCTCGCACTCCCGCCCGATGACGGTGGCCCCCCGGAGCACGGTCATCGGCCGCAGCACGGTGTCGACGCCCACCCTCACCGCGGCGTCCACGTAGGTGGTGACCGGGTCCTCGACGGTGACCCCGGTCAGCATCAGCGCCTCCAGCAGGCGGCGCCGCAGCACCGCCTCGGCGGCGGCCAACTGGCTGCGGTCGTTGACCCCCATCGCCTCGTCGGGGTCGGTGGCGAGCACCGTCTCCACCTCGGGGGCGAGCATCCCGATCAGGTCGGTGAGGTAGTGCTCCCCCTGGGCGTTGTCGGCGGAGAGCGCCTCCAGCGCCGGCCAGAGGCGAGTCCCGGAGAAGACGTAGACGCCCGCATTGCACTCGGCCGGGACGGGCTCGCCGCCGGGCAGGTCGCGCTCCTCGACCACGCGCTCCACCCGGCCCGAGCTGCCGCGCACCACCCGACCCAGCCCGGCGGGGCGGCCGGGGACCACGGTGAGCAGGACGCAAGCGGCGCCGCTGGCCACCTGGGCCCGGACCAGGCTGCGGATGGTCTCCGCGCGCAGCAGGGGGAGGTCGCCGTAGAGGACCACCACCGGACCCGCGTCCCGCCGCTCCGCGGGGAGGCTGCGCAGAGCGTCACCGGTCCCCCGCGGCTCGGCCTGGATCACGACCTCAGCGATCGCGTCGATCACTTCGCGGACCGCCGGCTGACCCGGGCTCAGCACCACGATGGGGCGCACCCCGGTCGCCTCCAGCGCCACGTCGACGATGTGGAGGAGCATCGGCCGGCCAGCCAGCGGGTGGAGCACCTTGGGACGGGCGCTCCTCATCCTGGTGCCCTGCCCTGCGGCGAGGATCACCGCGCGCGGTGCATCTCCCATCTCCGCCGGAGTATACGGGGTGCCCCCACCGGCTTCGGGTGGGGGGAGGTCGGGAGTCGCCACGGCGGCGCCGGCCCGGAGCGGACACGCGGCGGCCGCCTCTGTATGATCCGGCCCGTGGCCGATCAGAGCCCCTCCGAGCCAGTCCCCGACCACCGGCCCCGTCCGAGCCGGCTGGCCCGCCTGGGGCGGCTCACCGCGGTCCGGCGGAGCTGCGGCTGCCGCCGCCCCGCCGCGGGCAGGCCGGGATGCATGCGCCTGCGCATCCCCCGGGTCCACATCCAGGTCTAAGGTCTCGGCCGGCCCGAGCCGACGAACCGCAGGGGACGCGGCCCGGGCGAGCCGGCATCACCCCGCGCCTGACCCCGGACGCGCGACCCGACCACATCCGGCGAAGGCTGGCTACGATCGGTGCTGCCGCTGGGGAGTAGCCAAGTGGTAAGGCAGCGGACTTTGGATCCGCCATTCGAAGG
>DNAU01000059.1 GCA_003491925.1 Chloroflexota bacterium | reverse complement strand
GCCATGGGCTCGGAGGGGTGGCGGTCGCCGGCTGCCGCGACCGGGGGCCGTCGCCTCGACGGCGAGGTGAGCAACTCGACCCACGAAACCACCAAACTCTCCAGTCTCGTCCATCCGCCACTACGGCGGGCGGGCAGGGGTGCGACTTCCGCGGCGTGAGCGGGTGACGCGCGGCTCTGACCTCGAGGAGCCGGGGAGTGGATGAGGTTCCCGCTTCCTGGCGATATAATTGGTTCTGTAAAGCAATTATGCTACCATCCGGGCATGAGACCGACCCGGGCCGACGTCGAGCGCATGGTCGTCGCCCTCTTCACCCTCAATGCCGGGCTGGACCGGGCCCGGCGCCAGAGCCCCGGCGCGGCCAGGCTGTCGGTCCTCCAGGCCCTCCTCGGCCGGGAAGGCGCGCACCCCTCCGATCTCGCCGAGACCCTTCAGGTCAGCCCCTCGCTGGTCACCCGCCACGTGCAGTCGCTGGAGGAGGAGGGGTTGGTGGCGGTGGCCCAGGATCCCGCCGATCGCCGTTCGTGCCTGGTCTCCCTGACCCCGATCGGGCGTGAGGAGGTGAGGCGCCTTCAGGAGGTGGGGGTGACCCGTTTCGAATCCTTCGTGGCCGGATGGGACGCGGCCGAGGTGGTGAGCTTCACCCGGCTCCTCGAGAGGCTGGAGTTCGACAAGCACGAGGCCGGCGAGCGGGAGAGGCGCCGGTCGCGGCGACCGCGGTGGGCGGACGGCGAGAAGCCAGGTCGGGTGCGTGTGCCCGGTGGCCGGCGGACGCCGGCGGAGGAGACGACCCCGTGAGCAAGACCTTCGAGAGCCCCGCCGCGACCACGCGGCGGCCCTTCCTGCACATGCCGGTGCCCTGGGTGTTCGTCCTCGCCTTCCTCCTCGGCGTCGGTGTGCAGTTCCTCCTCCCGCTGAGCTCGGCCTCCGCGTCGCTCTCCCCGCTGGTGATGATCGCGGGCGCTGTGCTCTTCGTCACGGGTGCCGTGGTCGCCGGATGGGGGCTGGTATCTTCCAGCGGCTGAGGACCACCACCACCCCGGGCGAGGCCCCGAACCGTCTGGTCACCACCGGCCCGTACCGCTTCACCCGCAACCCCATGTACCTGGGGCTGGTGCTCGCCTACCTCGGCGAGCAGGGGATGCTGATCCTCGCCTGGCCGCTCCTGTTCCTGGCGCTCACCGTCGGCTACGTCAACTGGTTCGTGATCCCCGTCGAGGAGGCCTCGCTGTGCGCCTTCGGCCCGGCGTATGAGGTGTACCGCGCCCGGGTGCGCCGCTGGATCTGAGCCCGCAGGAGGCGGCGACACCGGATGACCCGATGGCCGGGATGACCACCGCGGCACTCGAGAAACCGCGCCGGCGCGGTGCACTCACCTGGGGAGTCGTCGGCCTGCTGGCGCAGGTGGCCTTCGCGGCCGGCTGGGTGGTCGCCGAGACCTGGCAGGGGCCGCGATACAGCCCGCTGACCGACACCGTCAGCGACCTGCAGGCGGCCACCGCGCCGCATGCCTGGTTCCCCGTCGTCTGCTTCGCCGTCGGGGGTCTCGGCATCTTCGGCTTCGCCGTGTTCGGCCTGCGCCCGGCGTGGGCCGGAGCCGTCCGGGTCGCACCCTGGGCCATCGGCCTCTCCGGCCTCGCCCTCGGCAACTCCTTCCCGCAGATCCCCTGCCAGCTGTCGGCTCCGGGATGCACCGCGACCAGCCAGCTGCTCAGTGCCGGGGGCCTGACTGATGCCATCCTGAGCGGAGCCGCCCTCTGGATGCTCGCGATCACCCCCCTCCAGCTGGCGGGACTGCTGACCCCGCTGCCGCACTGGGGCGCCCTCGTCCGGCTGCTTTGGGTGGCGGGGGTCGTGGCCCTCGCCGGATACGGGCTGCTGGCCCTGGCGTTGCTGACCGGAATCTGGCCGGGCCTCGTCGAGAGGGCTCTGGTGGTCGTCTGCCAGCTGTGGCTCGCCGTGGTCGCGGTGACCCTCATCCGCACCTCCGGCGTGGAGCACGGGCTGAGCGCAGATCGGCCATCACGCCGCCGACGTCGCCGGGAGCCGTCTTCTCAGACGCCTCCCCCAATGAGAGACTGATCACCATGCCCGACCTCGATCCCAAGGCGACGCTCCACCGCTATCTCCAGCAGGCCCGCGAGGTGATGCTCTGGAAGCTCGACGGCCTGTCGGAGTACGACGTCCGGCGCCCCCTGGTGCCGACCGGGACCAACCTGCTGGGCATGGTCAAGCACCTCGCCGGCTGCGAGGCCGGGTACTTCGGCGAGACCTTCGGGCGGCCGTTCGGCGAGTCGTTGCCCTGGTTCGCGGTGGACGCTCCGCTGAACGATGACATGTGGGCGACCGCCAGCGAGCCGCGCGCGATGATCGTGGGGCTGTACCAGAGGGTGTGGGCGCACGCCGACGCCACCATCGACGCGCT
This sequence comes from Chloroflexota bacterium, assembly GCA_003491925.1. Classification (GTDB taxonomy): domain Bacteria; phylum Chloroflexota; class Dormibacteria; order Aeolococcales; family Aeolococcaceae; genus Changshengia. Next base: position 3,830 of record DNAU01000059.1, on the reverse strand, counting down.
GGGGCTGGAGGCGATCGGGCACGTGCCCTGGTGGCCGGACGAGCGCAGCGAGGTCACGCTGCACCGGATCCTGGTCCACATGGTCGCCGAGACCAACCGGCACGCCGGGCACGCCGACATCGTCCGCGAGCTCATCGACGGTGCGGTCGGGATGCGGGCCGACCGGGACAACATGGCGACGTCGAATGCGCTGTGGTGGGCGGAGTACCGCGACCGGCTGGAGCGGGTGGCGCGCGAGGCCGGCCCCTCAGCCGCCGGCGGCGGGGCCTGAGGCGCTCCCCGCCAGCGCCGTCTCGAGCACGGCCAGCGCCTCCGGAAGGTTGGCCCGGCCGAAGCCGAGCCGGACGTGGTCGGGTTCCTCGTACACCGACCCGGGGAGGAGGAGGACCCCGGCCGCCGCGAGGCGCGCGCAGAGGGCGTCGACGTCGCCGGCTCCGGTCACCCGCGGGAAGCCGATCGGGCCCGCCAGCGGGCGCACCCAGTCGAAGGTCGCCGCGTGGCGGGCGAGGAAGCCGTCGAGGAGGTCCAGGTTGGCGCGGACGAGCTCCCGGTTGCGGTCCAGCAGTTCCGGCCCGTGGCTCAGGGCGAGCGCGGCGAGCGCCTCGCTGGGAGCGCTGGCGCAGATCGTCGTGTAGTGCTTGAGGTCGATCACCCTCCGCCGCAGCGCCTCGTCGTGGGAGGCGATCCAGCCGATGCGCAGTCCGGGGAGCCCGTAGCTCTTGGAGACGCTCCCCAGCGAGACCGCTCGCCGGTCGCGGTCGCAGGCGGCGGGGAGGCGGTCACCGGGAGCGTATTCGAGACCGCGATAGACCTCGTCGGAGAAGAGCCGGATCCCCCGCTCCTGCACCATCCCGATCAGGCTCTCGAAGGTCGAAGCGCCCATCAGGGTCCCGGTCGGGTTGTGCGGCTGGTTGACGTAGAGGAGGCGGGTGCCCGGCGTCAGCCGCCGGCCGAGCGCGTCGAGGTCGTACGCCCAGCCCTGCACGAAGGCGCGGTGCCACTCGGCCACCTCCGCACCTGTGCTCCGGGCGAGCTGCAGGGCCGACTCGTAGCAGGGGGTCTCGACGAGCGCGCGGTCGCCCGGGCCGAGGAGCGCGTGGTACACGAGGAAGATCGCCTCCTCGGCGCAGGTGGCGACGACCACCTCGTCGGGGTCGATGGTGTCGTAGGCGGCGGCGATCGCCCGGCGCAGGTCCGGCGCTCCCGCCGACTCGGTGTAGCCGAGGCGCAGCCCCAGCATCCGGTCACGGGCGTCCGGCTCGAGGTCGAGCAGATCCCCGATCGATCGCGACTCGCAGTCGCTGCTGGAGAGCATGTACCGGGTCGTGAACTCGTACCGCTCGTAGTACCTCTCGATCCGAAACGGGGGCAGGTTCATGCATGGCTCCTGGCGTGGCGCACGGCCCGGGCCAGCGCCGCGACGGCGTCGTCGAGGGCGGGCTCGGTGACCCGACCGTAACCCAGCGCCAGGCCGGGAGGGGAGGGGCGCGCGATGCGGAACTGGGAGATGGGGGCGACGCGGACCCCTTCCCATTCCGCCTCCGCGGCGACCCGCCGGTCGTCGACGCCCGCGGGCAGCCAGACCACGCCGTGGATCCCCGCCACGACCCCGGCGACGGTCAGGCCGGGGAGGTGCCGCTCCACCGCCCGGAGCAGGGCAACGCGGCGCCACCGGTAGACGGCGCGCATCTGCCGGATGTGCCGGTCGCTACGCACCGCTGGTCAGCAGGCGGGCCAGGGCGAGCTGCTCCAGCGCCGGTGAGCAGACGTCGAGGAGGTGCTTGACCGCCTCCGCCTCGCCGGCGAGGGCGGGGAGCAGCAGCCATCCCAGCCGGAGCGCCGGCGCCAGGGTCTTGGAGGCCGTCCCGAGGTAGGCGACCCGGTCGGGATCGAGGCCCTGCAGAGCCGGCACCGGCTCCCGGTCGTAGCGGAACTCCGCGTCGTAGTCGTCCTCGACGATCAGCGCGTCATGCTGCCGGGCCCAGGTGAGCAGGTCCCGGCGGCGCGGACCGCTGAGGACGGCTCCGGTGGGGAACTGGTGGGCGGGGGTGACCAGCACGGCGTCGGCCGCGAGCCCGTCCAGGGTCACGCCCTCGGCGTCGACCGGCTGGCCAGCCACCTCCAGCCCGCTCATCCGCAACCGGTGCGGCTGGCTCACCAGCGACGGGTCCTCCACGGCGACCCGCGTGGCTCCCGCGCCGCTCAGCGCGTGGGCCAGCAGGATGACACCCTGGGCGGCCCCGTTGAGGATGACGATCCGCTCCGGATCGGCGACCACGCCCCGGGTGCGCCCCAGGTGATCGGCGAGCACCTCCCGGAGCGCGGGCTCACCGCGCGGGCTGCCATAGCCGAGGGCGGAGACCGGTGCCGCTCGGATCGCTCCGACCAGTGCCTCCGTCCAGTCACGCGCGGGGAAGAGGGCGATCTCCGGCGTGCTCGGGGAGAGATCGAATCGGGGCGGAGGCGCCGGAGGCCTGGCCGTCGCCGGCGCCGGCGGCCTTGCGACCGCACCGACCAGTGGGGTCGCCTTCACGCGGGTGATCAGGAAGCCCTGGGCCGACAGCTGGTCGTACGCATCGGTCACCACGCCTCGGGAGACGCCGAGGCTCGCCTGGCATCGAACTGGCACTTTACGCGGGTCCAGCGGGCGGCAAGACTCGACAGGACGCGACCCACCACGTCGGGAGAGCCAACGCCCATGAGCGATGTCGCCGCCACCCCACCCCTGCACCTCTTCGCCGTCCGCAACCAGCGGGGAGGCCCCTGGGACTGGAGCCGCCCGATGCGCGAGCAGGAGGCGTGGAAGGAGCACGCCGCCTTCATGAACGCGCTCGTCGACGATGGTCTCGTCCTCCTCGGAGGTCCGCTCGAGGGTGACCGCGACGTCCTGCTCATCGTCGCCGCGCGCTCGGAGGCGGCAGTGCGCGACCGGCTCAGCGAGGATCCCTGGCAGCGGACCGGGATGCTCACGACCACCGCGATCGAGGGCTGGACGATCCTGCTCTCGCCCGACCCCCTCGACACCGTCCTGCTCCAGCTCACCGGCGCGGCGGGCGGGACCCCCAGAGCCCCGATGCCGGAGACCGTCTCGACCTGACCGCGCGCCTACGGGCGGAGCGGCAGTTGAACCGCGCCTCCGCGGGCCCTGGTCAGGCGCCGGTGGTCGTGGCGCCTGCCCCATTCCCGTGGCCGAGACACCCGTCCTGAGGGCCCGGCCCCGGAGCTTGGGCGTCGTCGTCCGCTGGCATGCTCGGAGAGACGAACGAGCCTCCGGGATGAGAGACTTAGATCGGACAGGCAGTCTCCCCCGCACGGGCTCCGGCGCGTCGCCGGCAGCCCCACCCACGACGGTGAGGGGGCTTCGTCGGCACGCACAAGCCTGCAGCGGCGGCCTGATGGCGGTCGGTGCTGCGCGGAGGAGAGCAGGATGGCCGTGGAGACAGTGGTGGCTACGCCCGGGGTCGACGATCCCTGGCTCAACGCGCAGCGCCAGTTCGACGCCGCGGCCGACGTCCTCCACCTCGATCCGGGCATACGGGCGATCCTTCGAGAGCCGCAGCGGGAGCTGAGCGTCAACTTCCCGGTCCGAATGGACGACGGATCGGTCGAGGTCTTCCGCGGCTACCGGGTCCAGCACAACGTGAACCGGGGTCCCGCCAAGGGGGGGATCCGCTTCCACCCCCAGGTGACCCTGAACGAGGTCAGGGCCCTGTCGATGTGGATGACCTGGAAATGCGCGGTCGCCGGGATCCCCTTCGGCGGCGCCAAGGGTGGGGTGATCGTCGACCCCGGCCGGCTCAGCCGCGACGAGCTGGAGCGGCTCACCCGCC
>DNAU01000331.1 GCA_003491925.1 Chloroflexota bacterium | reverse complement strand
TGGTTGAGCGCCTCGATCAGGTCGTCATCCAGATAGAAGTTGATCCGCCGGCCCATGGCCGCATGGTACCGCCTCGTCACCCTCCGGCCCGCTGGTGCGATCGGGACGGACGGAACACCGGTCACTCGATCCTGGGCCCGCGGGCCCCTGCCCCTCCGTTCCGAAGCGAGCGTTGCCCTCATCAGACTCCGAGCGTGCGGAGCACCTCTTCGTCCAGCTCCCGCAGCGAACCCAGCACCAGGTCGGCCTCCCGGTAGCGCGGATCCCCCGCCAGGTGCCGGTCGGGGACGGCCACGCAGCGCATCCCGGCCGCCCGGGCTGACAGCACTCCGTTGGGCGAGTCCTCGATCGCCAGGCACGCGGCGGGGCGCAGCCCGAGCCGGCGGGCGGCGGTGAGGTAGACGTCGCCGGCCGGCTTGCCCCGCTGCTCGTCGCTGGCGGAGCACCGGACCTCGATCCACTCCAAGCGGAGCCGGGCGCAGACCGCGTCGATGAGCCGGTGGGGCGATGAGGAGGCGATGGCCACCCGGAGGCCCAGCCGCCGGATGAGCTCGATCGCCTGGACCACCCCGGGCATCGGCTCGCCACGGCTGCTCACGTGGGCCACCATCCGGTCGATGACCCGCTCGGCGAGGACCTGATCGCTCGGCTCCCCGGTCTCGGCCCCCGGCCAGGGACGCTGACGGCGCCAGTGCGCGACCATCTCGAGGGCGCGCCGGCCCATGGTGGCGAGCATGTCGGCCTCGCTGAGCTGGATCCCCAGCTCGCCGAAGAGCTCCCTCTCGACATCCCGCCAGACCGGCTCGGTGTCGATGAGGAGCCCGTCCATGTCGAGGATCACGGCCTCGACGGCCTGGGTGGCGGGGGTGTCGCCCATGCCCGCGACTTTGCCAGGTCGGGCGCCGTCCGCGGCCGCGGAGACCGCGACCGCCGGCTCAGCCCGTGTTCGAGGCTCAGGCTATCCTTCGCCGATGGACCCCAGCCGGACACTGGCCTTCGCCGGCGTGGCGCTGCTCGTCATCCTCTTCCCGGGGCCGAGCGTGCTCTTCATCGTCAGCCGCTCGCTGTCGCTGGGGCGGCGACGCCTGGCGCTCCTGACCGTCGCGGGCAACGAGCTCGGTGAGCTGGTTCAGGTGTGCGCCGTGGCCCTGGGGATCGGAGCTCTGGTGGCCGCGTCGGCTGTCGCCTTCACGGTGGTGAAGCTGGCGGGGGCCGCCTACCTGGTGTACCTGGGCGTCCAGACCATCCGCAGCCGCCGGCTGACCGCGCAATCCGGCTCCTCGCCCGGCGCATCCGCTGGGGTCTCCCGGCGGCGGGTCGCCTGGCAGGCCTTCGTGGTCGGGGTCAGCAATCCCAAGACGACCGTGTTCTTCGCGGCGGTGCTGCCCCAGTTCGCCGACCCCAGCCTCGGGCACGTCCCTCTCCAGCTGCTGGTGCTCGGCCTGGTCTGGACCGTGATCGCGCTGGTCTCCGACAGCTGCTGGGCGCTGGCGGCGAGCGCGGCCCGGTCGTGGTTCACGGGTTCGCCGCGGCGCCTCCGCCGGCTCCATTGGGGCAGCGGGGTGGTGATGATCGGGCTCGGGGTGGGGCTGGCCGTCTCGGGGCGTCCGACCTCGAGCTGAGCCGCGACCGCGGCCGCGGCTACGGTGCCGGACTGATCGGCGGTGCGATGCCGGGCCGCTCAGTCGGCGGTGCGCCGCCGGAAGAGGTAGACGGCCAGGGGCACGCAGACGGCGAGCAGCGCTGCGGACCAGAGCAGGGCGGCGACCACCGGGTGCTGCATCGGCCAGTCCTGGACCAGCGCCGACGGGTTGGGGTTGCCGAAGAGCTGGCGGCAGGCCGCCGTCACCGCGCTCACCGGGTTCCAGTCGGCGATGACGCGCAGCCAGGCGGGCATCCCTTGGGTCGGCACCATCGCGTTGGAGACGAACGCCATCGGGAAGAGGACGATGAAGCCGATCGACATCGCCGCCTCGATGTTGCGGGCCACCAGCCCGACGCAGCCGAAGGTCCAGCAGATCGCATAGGTGAAGAGGAGCGCGAGGCCGAGCCCCGCGGCCACCGAGAGCACCCCGGTGGTGGGACGCCAGCCCACCACCAGGCCCGCGGCCACCACGATGGCGGTGCAGACCAGCGCCGAGAGCAGGTCGGTGATCGATCGCGCGATGAGGATCGAGGGTCGCCACATCGGCAGCGACCGGAGGCGGTCGATGAGGCCGGTGTTGAGGTCCGTGCTCAGGCCCACCGCGGTCCCGTTGGACGAGGTGATCAGGTTCATGGCCAGCAGCCCGGCCAGGGCGAAGTCGGTGTAGCTGCCTCCCGGGATCGGGATCCCCGACCCGAAGACGAAGATGAAGAGGAAGGTGAAGAGGATCGGCTGGAGGGTCACGTCGGAGAGCTGCATCGGCTCGCGGAGGATGTGGATAAGATTCCGGCGGACCAGGACCAGGATCTCCCGGACCTTCTGAATGAGCCAGTTGGGCTCGACGGTCTGGATGGCGGCGGTGCGGACGCTCATGCGGTCGCCTCCTCCGGCTCGGCGGCTGTCTCGTCGTCGGCGGCCTCGCGCCCGGTGAGGGCGAGGAAGACGTCGTCGAGGGAGGGCTGGTGCACCTGGACGTCGTCGACCAGGATGCCGGCGCGGTCGAGGGCTCGGACCGCCGCCGTGGCCAGGCCGTCCTGGTTGCGGACCGCCGCGCGCAGCCGCCGCCCGTCGTGGCTGACATGGACCTCCCCCTCGAGCAGCGGCCGCAGGGCGAGCACCGCCTCCGGGCGGGGCGCGCTGAGGGTCACCTCCAGGCGGGCCGAGCCGGTCTCCGACTTGAGCTGCTGAGGGGTTCCGCTGGCGATCACCCGCCCGTGGTCGAAGACGGCGATGGTGTCGGCGAGGTGGTCGGCCTCGTCGAGGTACTGGGTGGTGAGCAGGACGGTGCAGCCGTCGCCCACCATCCCCCGGATCACCTCCCAGACCCCGAGCCGGCTCGCCGGGTCGAGGCCGGTGGTGGGTTCGTCGAGGAAGAGCACGGGAGGCGCCATGATCATGCTGGCGGCGAGATCGAGCCGGCGGCGCATGCCACCCGAGTAGCCCTTGGTGAGGCGGTCCGCGGCGTCGCTCAGCTCCAGCCGCTCCAGCAGGTCGGTCGCGCGCCGCTGGGCCTCGGAGCGCCGGAGCCCGCTCAGCTGTCCGATCATCACCAGGTTCTGCCGGCCGGTGAGCAGCTCGTCGAGGGTGGTGTCCTGGGCCGCGACCCCGATCCGCCGCCGCACCTCGGCGGGATGGGACGCGACGTCGAAGCCGGCAACCCTCGCCCGCCCCTCGTCGGGGTGGCTCAGGGTGGTGAGGATGCGGATCGCGGTGGTCTTGCCGGCGCCGTTGGGCCCCAGCACGCCGAGGATCGCCCCGGGGGGGACGGAGAGGTCGACACCCGCCAGGGCGACGGTGGTCCCGTAGCGCTTGACCAGTCCCTCCGCCTCGATCATGGCCGTGGCGGGCATCTCAGGCCCTCCTCGGTGGGCCGGAGCCGGCCGGCCGGGTCCCGATTACGATGTGGTGCATGTGGGGAACCCTCATGGGTGGTGTCGACGTAGTATAACGATATATCGTGATAGCGCGCAGATGCAACTACTTCTGCGCTCGGATCCGGTGGCTGAGGTCCACTCAGGCGCCTACCGGACGTATACTTACTGACCGTATGGTAAGTAATGCGCTTACCGGTCGTCAAGTAAAGAACTCATGATGGCCGGCGAGCCGATGGGGAGCGACCCCGCGGACGTCGGGGCTCCGATCCCGGCCGCCGCGCCGGCGGCACCTCGTCCACCAGTGGCCGCGCCCCTGGGACCTCCTCCACCAGCCTCCGCGTCCTCACCCGCCCCCACCCCCGCGCCGCCTTCCGCACCCGCATCGCCTCTCGCCGCACCGCCTCCCGCACCCCCGCCCCCTCCCTCCCCGCCGCCTCCAGCGCCTGCTCCCTCCGCGGGCACCAGCCCGGATTCGGTGCCGGACGGCGCGGCGACCCGGACGAAGGGGGGACCGCTCGGGCGGCGGGGTCGCCGCGTGCTCATCCGCCCTCGCGGGGCCGGGGCGATATCCGGCGAGACCCGTCAGCGCATCCTCGACGTCGCCCTGGACCTCTTCGTGGAGCAGGGCTACGACAAGACCTCGCTCCGGGAGATCGCCGAGCGGGTCGGGGTCACCAAGGCCGCCCTCTACTACCACTTCCAGTCCAAGGAAGACATCGTCACCACCCTGCACATGCCGGTCCACGAGCTGATGCACAGCGCGATGGCACGGCTCGGCGACTCCACCGGTCCGGGATCGTGGCTCGACTTCCTCGACTGGCTCATCGAGCAGCTGGCGGCTCACAGCCGGCTCTTCCTCATGTACCAGCGCAACGCCACCGCCATCGGGGAGGTGCACCGCAAGGACCACGGGGGGCCGGAGGTGGAGCCCGAGCAGCTCTTCCTGCAGCGGCTCGCCGACCCGGCGCTCAGCCTCGACGAGCGGGTCCGGATGGCCGGGTCGCTGGCCGTGGTCGTCTCCGGCGCGGCCCTGGCGATGCAGCCGGGCACCCCCGCCCCGGATCCGGCCGAGCTCGCCGCCACGCTGCGGGTGGCGGTGCGAGACCTGCTGCGGGTGGGCCAACCCTCGGCGTAGGGTGCGGAGGCGGCATGACGGATACCGTCGACGTGAACCGCATCCGCATCCACTGCGAGGTCCGCGGCCGGGGCCGCCCGCTCCTGCTCATCCTCGGGCTGGGCGCCGATGTCTCCGAGTACACGTCGCTCATCGATCAGCTCGCCAACGGCTGCCAGGTCATCGCCTTCGACAACCGCGGCGCGGGGCGCACCGACAAGCCTGACCAGCCTTATTCGATCGAGATCATGGCGGCCGACGCGCTGGGCGTCCTGGACAGCATGGGCGTGGCCCGAGCCTGCGTGCTGGGGATCTCTCTCGGAGGCCGCATCGCCATGGAGCTGGCGCTGGGGCATCCCGACCGGGTCGAGAGGCTGATCCTCGTCTCCACCTCCCCGCGGGTGGTCCGAAGCTGGCGCCGGCGGCACCTCTCCCCGATCCTCTCCGGGATGAGGCTCTTCCGGAGCAAGCACCCGCAACCGCGCTATGCGTTTGTCCGCCAGCTCCAGGCCTCGGACGGGTACGACGCCGGACCCCGGCTCCACCAGCTGGCGATCCCCACGGTCGTCCTGCACGGCCGCCGCGACCGGGCCGCCCCGCTCGCGATGGCGGAGGAGATGCACCGCGAGATCCCGGGCTCCGAGCTGGTCACCTTCCGGGGCGGCCACCTCTTCTTCCTGATCCGGGAGCGGCAGCGATTCGTCGATACCGTGGCGGAGTTCGTGGGATCGAGCTGATGACGGCGCCCGAGATCATCGACCTCGGTGGCGGGCTGGTCCTGCGGCGGTGGCGCACCGCCGACGCCGAGGCGCAGTCGCAGGCGATCGCCGAGAGCCGGGAGCACCTGCTGCCATGGATGCCCTGGGCGGGCCGGGTCACCGTCGAGGAGCGCCGTACCACCCTGGCGCGCTGGGAGCGGGAATGGGACACGGGAGGAGACCTCGTGTACGGGCTCTTCCTCGGCCCGCTGGTGGCAGGCGGCTTCGGGCTCCACCGCCGCATCGGACCCACGGGGCTGGAGATCGGGTACTGGGTGCACTCGGCGCACACCGGCCGGGGCTACGCCACCAAGGCCGCCGCGGCGCTCACCACGGCGGCCTTCACCCTTCCCAGCATCACCGTGGTGGAGATCCACCACGACCGGGCCAACGTCGCCAGCGAGGGCGTGCCCCGCAAGCTCGGCTTCACCCTCGTCGAGGAGTACCCGAGGGCGGCGGCCGCGCCCGCCGAGTCCGGCACCTTCCGGCTCTGGCGGATGTCCCGGGACCGCTGGCGGCCGGCGGAGGCATCGTCACCACCCCACCAGGCCTGATCATCGGCGGCGAGCGTCGGCCCCGGGCATTCAGCGGGGTGACGGGCCCGCCGTGAGTCGCCATCTCGCCGCCACCTTGACCCTGCTCACGAGCGTGAGCCTTCCAGGGGCTCAGAGTGGGGAGATGACCAGCCCGGTGGGGACCTTCGGATAGAAGTACGTCGACTTCTGGGGCATGGTCTCGCCGGCGTCGGCGATCGCGATCACCTCCTGGCTCGTGCAGGGAGAGACCAGGAAGGCGAGCGCCGCCCGGCCGTTGCGCACCGCCTCCACCGCCTCGGCGGGGTCGCGGGTGTAGGTGAGCGCGCCCTCGCGCAGATCGGCCTCGCCGATCCCGCACGCTCCGATCACCTCGGACTGGAGCACCGCGACGTCCAGGGCGTCGCGGCGCGAGCCGACCTCGCCGCGCCGGCGCCAGAGGATGGCGGCGCCGTCGGGTGCGACCAGGACGCAGGCGTGGTCGGCGGTCCGGCGCTCGCCGAGGCGCGCGTGGGCGGCCAGGGCGTCATCGACCGGCTCCAGCTCCCAGCCGTCGCCCACCCGGGCCAGCAGCTCGGCGCCGCGCGCCGGCAGCCCCGGCCGCGGGCGCACCATGCGGTGGATCGGGAGCACCACCAGGGCGGGATCGTCCGCGGCGCTGGCGTACACCAGGGCGAACTGGCTGTCCGCCCCGTCGGCGTCCCCGGCGGCACGCCGCTCCGCCGCGTAGGCGGCCATGGTCTCGAAGCGGTGATGGCCGTCGGCGATGTAGAGGGTCGCCGGGGCGAGCAGGGAGTCGATCTCGGCGAGGTCTGCCGTGGCGGCCACCTGCCACACCAGCACCTTTTCCGATCCCATCTCACCCTCGAAGCGCCCACCCAGGAGCGCCCGCCCCTCCGCGATCTCCCCGAGCCGCACGCCGAGCCCGGGAGCGCCATCCCAGAGCACCCACGCCGGGGAGGTCTGGGCCCGGGTCGCCCGCATCAGCGCCAGCCGGTCCTCCTTGGGCCCGCGCAGGGTCAGCTCGTGGGGGCGAACCTCGGAGCGATCCCACGGCAGGGCCGGGACCCGACCCAGCAGTCCGAGCCGGCGGCGCGCGGCGCCGTCGAGGGCCACGAACTCGTGGGCCACCAGGTAGAGGCCCGGTCGCTCGTCCCGGATCAGGATGCCGAGGTCGAGCCAGCTGCGGAGGTGTGCCGCCGCCCGGGTGTAGACGTCGTTCTCGCCGGCGATGTCGTCCGGGTACCTCTGGCCGAAGTCGATGCGCACCACGTTGCGAAGGTCGCGCCCGTACAGCTCCTCCCGCCGGGCCGGGTCGATCACGTCGTACGGAGGCGCCAGGACACCTCCGAGCCGTACGTGCTCGGGGTCGAACCGGACCCCCCGGAGGAGATGCAGTCCTGCCAACTACAATGTGACGACGCGGAGCGACTCCAGGTCGGCGATCTCGCGAAGAGCCACCTGAAGCTCGGATCCGACCGGGTCGTCGACCTGCATCAGCATCACCGCCTGGCCCCGCGGATGGTCGCGGCCCAGCTCGATGCCGGCGATGTTGATGTCATTGCTGGCCAGAAGACCGGAGACCTTGGCGATGACCCCGGGGCGATCGTTGTGCTGGACCACGAGGAAGACACCATTGGGCTCCATGTCGACCCGGAAGTCGTTGATCCGGGTGATCCGCGGCTGACCCTCGAACTGGGTGCCGACCAGGATCAGGCGCTCCTTGCCGATCACCTCGACCAGCAGCGCGTCGGCGTGGTCCAGGTCGCGGGTGGTGGTCCGCTCCTCGACTGCCACGCCGTGGTCCTTGGCCACCAGCTTGGCGTTGATAGCGTTGACCCGGGTGTCGGTGAAGTGGCCGAAGAGCCCGCGCAGCACCTCGGCGGTGAGCAGGCTCGGATCGACCTGACTCAGCTCCCCCGCATAGCTGCAGACCACCCGGCTCACCTTCTCGCCGGCGAGCTGGGCCGCCAGCGACCCCATCTTCTCGGCGAGCGTCAGGTAGGGCCGGAGCCGAGCCATCTCCTCGGGCTGCACGGTGGGCAGGTTGACGGCGTAGCGTGGACCCCCGCCGCTCAGGTACTGGACGATCTGATCGGCCACGTCGGTGGCCACGTTGACCTGGGCCTCGGTGGTGCTGGCCCCGAGGTGGGGGGTGAAGAGCAGCCCCGGGACGGCGAGCAGCGGGTTCTCGGGGAGCGCCGGCTCCTTGGTGAACACATCGATGGCGGCGCCGCCGATGTGCCCTTCACGAACGGCGTCGGCGAGCGCCTGCTCGTCGATGATGCCGCCGCGGGCGACGTTGATCAGCCGGGCGCCCTTCTTCATCCGAGCCAGCTCGGCGGCTCCGATCACGCCGCGCGTCTTGTCGTTGAGGGGGACGTGGACGCTCAGGAAGTCCGACTGCGCCAGCAGGGTGTCGAAGTCCACCAGCTCGGCCCCCGCCTGCTCCGCCCGCTCGGCGGTCACCAGGGGGTCGTCGGCGATGACCCGCATCTTGAGGCCCTGGGAGGCGATCCTGGCCACCTCGAAGCCGATCTTGCCGAGCCCGAGCAGCCCCAGCGTCTTCTCCCGGAGCTCGGTCCCCATGAACGCCTTCCGGTCCCACCGGCCCTCGTGCATCGAGGCGTCGGCGCGGGCGATGTTGCGGGCGAGCGCCAGCATCATCCCCACGGTGTGCTCGGCGGCAGCGATGGTGTTGCCTGTCGGCGCGTTGAGCACCAGCACCCCGTGCCGGGTGGCGGCGTCCAAGTCGATGTTGTCGACACCCACCCCGGCTCGTCCGACGACCCGGAGACGCCGTGCCGCGTCGAGCACCTCGGCGGTGACCTTGGTCTCGCTGCGCACCACCAGCGCGTCGACGTCGGCGATCCGCCGCTTCAGCTCCTCGGGGGAGAGACCGGTCGCGACCTCGACCTCGCCGGCGGCGCGGAGCCGCTCCACCCCATCGGCCGCGATCGGGTCGGAGACCAGGATGCGCACGGTCGGAGAGATGACGGTCCGGCCACCGGCCGCGCCGGGTGTGGCCGCCACCGACATCAGTGGACTCCCGCGGGCTCGGCGCTGACCGCCGTCTCGCGGGCCACCGCCTGGGCGGCGGGCACCATCAGGCCCACCCGGCTGAGCAGGCCCATCTCGCTGAGAGCCAGCTCCAGGGAGGCGAGGATCATGTACACGTCGCCAACCTCGATGGCGCCGAGGTGGCCGATCCGGAAGATCTTGCCCTTGAGGTCGCCCTGGCCACCTGCGAGCACGAGCCCGTGCTTGGTGCGCAGCAGGGTGAGCAGCT
>DNAU01000280.1 GCA_003491925.1 Chloroflexota bacterium | reverse complement strand
TACCGGATCGACCACTACCTGGGGAAGGAGACGGTCCAGAACCTGCTGGTCTTCCGCTTCGGCAACTCGGTCTTCGAACGGGTCTGGAATCGTGACGCGGTCTCGCGGGTCGAGATCACCGTCGCCGAGTCCCTGGGCGTCGAGCACCGCGGTGCTTTCTACGAGGAGACCGGCGCCATCCGCGACATCGTCCAGAACCACCTCTTCCAGCTCCTGGCGGTGACCGCCATGGAGCCGCCGATCTCCTTCGAGGCCGAGGCCATCCGCAACGAGAAGGTCAAGGTCCTGGAGGCCCTCCATCCGGTGGACCCCGCCGACGTGGTCCGGGGTCAGTACGCCGCGGGGACGGTCGACGGTGAGCCGGTGCCCGGCTACCGCGAGGAGGAGGGCGTCGCCGCGGCCTCGGAGGTCGAGACCTACGCAGCCCTGCGCCTCCACATCGACTCGTGGCGCTGGGCCGGCGTGCCCTTCCTGCTCCGCACCGGCAAGCGCCTCGCGGTCCGGGACAGCCGGGTGGTGCTCAGCTTCCGCGACGCCCCTCTGCACCTCTTCCGCGCGGTCGGCCTAAACGCCCTGGACGGCAACCGGCTGGTGATCCGGGTGCAGCCCGACGAGGGGATCTCGGTGACCTTCGTCGCCAAGCGCCCCGGCCCGGAGGTGACCACCCAGCCGGTCGAGATGGACTTCAGCTACGAGGGCTCGTTCAAGGCGAGCACGCCCGAGGCGTACGAGAGGCTGCTCCACGACGCGCTGAGCGGCGACCACACCCTCTTCATCCGCGAGGACGAGGTGGATCGCGGCTGGAGGGTGGTCCAACCGGTCCTCGACCGCCCACCCCCCGGCAAGATGTACCCGGCTGGAAGTTGGGGACCGGCGGCGGCCAACCGGATCGCCCGGCCGGGCCACTGGCACGACGGCTCCTCCGGGGAGCCTCGGGCCGATCTCGGACGCCGGTCGCGATGACTGCAGGAGAACGCGCGATGCCCCGACTGGTCGGGATCGACCTGGGTGGCACCAGCATTCGGGCCGCCGTGGCCACCGGCCCCACCACCTACGCCGACCGCGTCGTGCGCTGCCTCACCCCGGCTGCGGACGGGCCTGCGGCGGTGATCTCGGCCTGCGCCGCCGCGGCGCGGGACGCTGCCGGCGGCACCCCCGACGGGATCGCCATCGGCATCCCGGGCCCGCTGGACCCCGTGCGGGGGGTGGTCTTCGCCGCCCCCCACCTGCCTGGGTTCGAGAGCCTGCCGGCACGGGAGATGCTCTCCGAGGCGGCCGGATGCCCGGTCGCGATCCACAACGACTCGAACCTCGCCGGCTACGCCGAGTGGGCGGCGGGCATGGGGCGGGGGTCGCGGACCTTCGTCTTCGTGATCATCGGCACCGGGATCGGTGGGGCGGTGATCATCGACGGCACCCTCCTGGTCGGCGCCGCCGGCACCGCCGCCGAGGTGGGACACGTGCCGTCGAGCTCGGACGGTCCGGTGTGTGGCCAGGGTCACCCCGGCTGCCTCGAGGGGGTCGCGTCCGGCACCGGGATCGCCCGGTGCGCCGCGGCAGCCCTCGGCAGGGGCGAGAGGTCGCGGCTGCAGGGGGTCGCCCCCCTCACCGCCTCCGTCATCGCCGAGGCCGCTCGGGGCGGCGACCCGCTTGCTCAGCGGGTCTACGCCGACGCGGCCAGGGCCCTCGGACGCTCCTTCGGTGCCCTCATCAACATCCTCGGGCCGGACGCCATCGCGCTGGGCGGGGGCGTCGGCAGCCAGGCCGACCTGCTCGAGGCGCCGATCCGCGCCGCGATGGCCGAGATCGCCTTCGAGACCCCGCTGCGGAACTGCCGTCTCGGCCAGGCCAAGCTCGGCAGCGACGCGGGCCTGGTCGGCGCGGTCGCCTGGGCAGTGCGCTCCTTCGGCCACCAGGCGAGCAGGGAAGCGGCCGAGGCGGTTTAGGCAGCGTTCCGGAGGGACGCCGCACTGGCAGGCACCTCGCGACCGAGCTCGCAGCCGGAGCTCGGGAACGGCCGCCGGCGACGGATCACCGACTCGTCACACCAGCATGTGATCGAAGCTCAGATCCCGCCCCCCAGACTGGAGTTCCTCGCGTCAAACGGTGTGAACAGGAGGTGAACCCGAGCCGGTCAGAAGGAGGTGATGCCCTGTGAGCGAATCACTCCCCACTCCCGCCCGACGTGATCAACGTCGAGATGAGGAAGGGCAGGGAATGGCGGAGTACGCACTCATCCTCGTCCTCATCGCCGTCGTCGCGGCCGTCATGCTCATGTGGCTCGGCGGCTCGACGAACACCCTTTTCTCCAACGTCAGCAAGGCCTTCGGGACCTGACTCTCACACCGAACGCACCGAAGGGGTCACGGCCGCGCCGCGACCCCTTCGATCATCCCAGGGGGCCGGTCGATCGGCGCCGCCGAATCAGGCGGCGGGGGGGAGGTGGCGCCGGTCGATCTGCTTGCTGGCGGCCTGGGGGTTCCCCCAGGTCACGCTGCCGTTGGGCCAGACCATCGCGGTCGTCCGCGGCGGCCGCTCGGCGTGGATCTCTCCGCCGGCGATGTACACCGGCCGGTGCAGGCGGCACGCCTCCGCCCGGGCGCGCTGGAACAGCTCGAAGTCGGTGCGTGCCGACGTCTGCTTCACCGCTGTGGTCACGTGGGACTCTCCGTTCGGGCACTCGTGGCCCGGTTGCTCCGTCAACTATATCACGTTGTGCGGCCCCATTTCGGTTCACCCGCGCCGGTTGCGCCGACCCCGGAGTCGCCGCCCGGGGCGGTGCCGCCTCGAGAGAGGATGAGGGCGAGCTCCCGAGCCCGGGGAAGCGCCTGGAGACGCTCCCGGGAGACGGGGAGGGCCAGGGACCAATTGGTGCTCGACGGCCCGCCCCCCGGCTGATTCGGCCGCTCCCGCACCCCGGCGAGATCCTCCAGGGTGGCGGTCAGCACGGTGCAGGGCGAGGCGGCCAGGCGTCGGTGTGCATGGAGCACGATCGCGGCGGCGGGCGCACCCGGTGCCGGCCCCCCGTCGCGTCGGAGACGCCCGACCAGCTCCCGGGTCGCGGCGGCATCGCTGGGCAGCCCCAGCCGGCTCCGCTCCTCGAGGTCGCTGCCGTCCCAGAGCCCGGTGGTGGTGGGGAGGTCGTGGGTGGTCACCGCGGCCAGCGCCTGCCGGGGCCAGCGCGCCGGTCGGCGGTCCTCGAAGAGGAGCACCACGTAGCTGAGCAACCCCCGACGCCGCAGCCGGGTGCGAAGGTCGGAGGGAACCGTTCCGAGGTCCTCCCCGATGATGGTCGCCCGGTGCCGGACCGACTCCAGGGCGACGATCCCGAGCAGGTCGTCGACCGGGTACCTGACGTAGCCGCCGTCGGCCGGCCTGCTCCCGGCCGGGATCCACCAGAGGCGCTCGAGGCCCATCACGTGGTCGATGCGCAGACCCCCTCCGCCGCGGAGGTTGGCCCGCAGGGTTTCGATGAAGGGCGCGTAGCCCGCGGCCCGCAGCTTCCAGGGGTCGAAGGCGGGAAGGCCCCACTCCTGTCCAGCGCTGTTGAACGGGTCCGGGGGCGCTCCGACCGTCACCCCGGGCGCGATCAGGTCCTGCCAGAGCCAGGCGTCGGCCCCTCCCGGGTGGAAGCCGACGGCGAGATCGCAGATCAGGGGGAGGGCAGCGCTGGCCTGGTCCAGCTGACGGTCCAATTGCAGCTGCACCCAGGCGTGGAACCGCACCCGCTCCGCCAGCTCGACCGCCGCGGCTCGGGTCGCCGCCGGGTCGCGCCGCGCCAGCGGGCGCGGCCAATCCCGCCAGTCCTTCCCGTGCCTCTCCGCCAGCGCGCAGAAGAGCCCGAAGTCGCAGAGCCGGGGTCGCGCGCTGAGGGCGGCGTCCACCTCGCCCGGCACCGCCGACTCCCGGAAGCACCTCTCCAGGGCCGCCGCCTTGAGGGAGGCGACCCGGTCCCGATCGATGAGGCGGTCCCCGTTCAACCGGCGAGCTGCCGCGGCCAGGTCGCCGGTCGCCACGCCCCCCGGTAGGAGCTCCGGCCGCAGGCAGAGCGGGTCGAGGAAGAGCCGGCTGGTGGGGAAGTACGGGCTGGGCTCGATCGGAGGGATGGGCAGCGACGCGTGGAGCGGGTTGACCAGCAGCATCGAGGCCCCCAGGCCGGCCGCCCATCGCCCCAGCTCGGTGAGGTCGGCGAGGTCGCCGATACCCCAGCTCGCCGCAGAGCGGACACCGTAGAGCTGGACGGCGAAGCCGAATCCCGGCGCGGAGGGGAGATGGCAGCGGGGCGGGGTCACGACCAGGAGGCGGTCGTGACCTCCGCCGTGGAGTTGGTGGTAGCCGAGCGGCAGGTCGGGGGGCAGGCGGTCACCGCAGGCCCGGCCGCTACCGTCCTCGAGCTCGATCTCGAGCTCCGCCGGTGCCCCGGCAGGGCGGCGATGGGGGGTCGCCGGGTCGAGGCTCCCGCCGGCCTCCGGGCCGCCGTCGCCACCGAGCGCCGGGGACTCCCCCTGGACGGCCACCAGGGGCCAGCCGTCGCCCGGCCCGGGCCGGCGGCGGTCGGCGCCGAGCGCGCCGAGCAGGGCCTCGACGGTCTCCCCGGAGAGCGCGTGGCGCTCACCGCGGGCATCGACATGACGGCGGAGCAGGCCCCATGCGGTCGGACTCGGCGTGGACACGGGTCCGTATCATGGTCGCGAATCGGTGCGGTGAGACGGTATGGTTGGCCATCAGAGGGCGCCGCGTCGCGGCGCCGCACCATGGGAGTCCGTCCCCTGCTGGAGCCGTCTGACGTGGCAGCGCGTCCCCGGCCGTCGGCGCCGTCCGCCGGTCCCGAGGGCGCCCCCGCACCCGCGGCGCCCTCGGCGCATCCGTCCTCGGCCCGCCATCCCTGGCCCGGTGAGCACTTCCCGCTCGGCGCCCACTGGGATGGCGAGGGCACCAACTTCGCCGTCTTCAGCGCCAACGCCGAGCGCGTCGAGCTGGTTCTGGCCAACCCTGACGGAAACCCGCGAGCCATCTACGAGCTCGCCGACCAGACCGACCTCACCTGGCATGGGTACCTCCCCGGGGTCGGGCCCGGGACCCTCTACGGCTACCGGGTCCACGGTCCCTACGAGCCCGGC
>DNAU01000201.1 GCA_003491925.1 Chloroflexota bacterium | reverse complement strand
GCGGGAATACCCCTCTCGGCGGCCACAGGTGCCGAGATCCGGCAGCTCATCTCGGTCATGCCGGAGAATCCCGGACTGTACCTCCGGCTCACCGTCCAGGAGAACCTGGAGCTCTTCGCGGGCCTCTACGGCCTGGCTTCGGCCGGCCCGCGGATCGCTCACGCTCTCGAGGTGGTCAACCTGGAGCGGCGCTCCCGCGATCTGTGTCGCAGCCTCTCCAAAGGTCTTCGACAGCGCGTCGGACTTGCCCGTGCTCTGTTGAGCGACCCAACGATCATGTTCCTGGACGAGCCTACGTCGGGCTTGGACCCGGTCGCTGCCCGGGAGGTACATGAGCTCATCGACGGCCTGCGCCAGCGTGGGGTGACCGTGTTCCTCACCACCCACCGTTTGGAGGAGGCAGAGCGGCTTTGCGATCGGGTTGCCATCCTCAACACCCGGCTGCGCATCATCGGCCGTCCGAATGAGCTGAGGGCCCGTCTCTTTCGCGGAGCACTGGAGGTGGAGACGGCAGCACCGCTGCCAACACCCGAGACCGTCTTCAACGACGAGGCGGGGGTCGAGGAGTGGCACGCGCAGGGCACCGCATCGTACGTGCTCAGCGTGACCGACCCGAGGGGGGCGGCACCCAAGGTCACCCGCGCTCTGGTGGCCGCCGGCGCCGATGTGGTGTCGATCGCGGAGGCGCGCCATTCGCTGGAGGACGTTTACCTCCAGTTGGTCGACGAGGACCCGGAGGCAGGGGGGTGATCGGGCTCGATATGGGACGGCTGACCGCCGTGGCGCGCAAGGAGGTGCGTGAATACCGCCGCACGCCGTTCATCATCGGCGCGATGACGGTGCTTCCCTTCTTCTTCATGGTCGAACCGGTGCTCACCATCTTCGCCATCGGTACCACCGTCAAATCCGCGTCAGTCGCCAAGGGGGTGGGCGTCACCTTCCTGCTCCTCCTGATTGTCCCGGCGATCATCCCCGCCACCGTCGCCGCCTACTCGGTCGTCGGGGAGCGGGATCAGGGAACCCTGGAGCCGCTGCTGACCACGCCGGTGCGACGGGGCGAGATCCTGATCGGCAAGGCGCTGGCCTGCGTCGTGCCCTCGGTTGGGATCGCCTACTTCCTGTTCGCCCTGGTCGTGGTCCTGGCCCACTTCTTCGCCCAGAACCCCATTGTTGTCACGACGCTGACCGACGGGTCGCACATCCTCGCCCAGGCACTGTTTGCGCCGCTGCTGGCCATCTGGTCGATCGGGGTCGGAACCGCGGTCTCGGCGCGAGCCTCCGACGTACGGATCGCGCAGCAGCTGGGGACGATGGCCAGCCTGCCACCGCTGGCGGTGACAGCTCTTGTGGCCTTCCAGATCGTGCCGATCGGTGTGTGGACGGCGGTGGGGTTCGGGCTCGGGTTGCTGGTCATCGACATCGCCATGTGGCGGGTGGTGGCAGCTATGTTCGACCGCGAGCGGCTGATCACCGGCTCCCGTGCCGCGAGGAGGGTGGGGGCCGCCGCCGCCCCGGCGGGTACGGTTCGGCGGATTCAGGGTTACGGAGGAGCTGATCATGGCCGAGGCGACACTTAGGCTTTCCCGCGTCGGGAGCTTGCTTAACATCGGAGGGCTATCCGAGAAAGCGTGGAACATCACCATCGACGGAAGGCTGGTTGGCAGCATCGCCAAGAAGGAGACAGTCGAAGTCGCGGTGACGCCAGGGCAGCACGCGCTTCGCCTCGGTCGGGGTAGGCACATCAGCCCGCTATGCACCTTCGACGCCGCCGATGCCGAGCTGGTGAGCTATGCGTGCCACGCCCCCCGGTTCTGGCCCTTCTGGGTGGCGGCAATGATCAAGCCGGATCTGTGGATCACTCTCGAAAGAAGTTGAGGAGGCGAATGCCGCGAGCTGGCGCACTGGGACAGCTCGACAACTACCGGAGCCGCAAGCACCCCGAGGTGCGGGACTGGCTGTCTCACACCCCCCTTCCATCTTCACTTCACCCCGGCCAGCTCGAGCTGGCTCAATCAGGTGGAGACCTGGTTCTCCATCGTTCACCGCAAGGCCATCCGTCGCGGCGTCGCCCACTTCAAGGACGCCATCCAGCGCTTCCTCGACGCCTGGAACGAGCGCAAGCACACGTTCGTCCGGGTGAAGACCGCCGACCAGGTTCTACGCGGCTACAACCAGAAGCCTATTTCTGGACCGGCGCACTAGTTGGGAACTCACCCCTACGCGACGAGCGTCGTCGCGGGGCGACCACGGAGGACCCGATGCACATTGATGTCGCGCTCGTCCCCGGGGAGGCCGAAGCCTGGCCAGCGAGGGTGTGCGTCGTGGTTGACGAGCTCAGGGCGAGTTCCACGATTACAGGCCTGTTGGATGCTGGATGTTCACACGTGATCGTCACTGCCACGCTGAGCGAGGGCGGCGGCTGGCAAGGGGGCGCGGGAGTCTGCTCGCCGGCGAGCGGGACGGCCGCACCCCACGGGGGTTCGACGCCAACAACTCGCCACTCGAGCTCCGAACCATTGGCGTGCGAGACCGTGAGGTGGGCCTGTGCACCACCAACGGGACCACCGTGCTCCAGCGCCTGCGGAGGATGCCCACGGTGCTGATCGGATGCCTGCTGAATGCTCGGGTGTGTGCAGAAGAGACTCTGGAGGAGGCCGAATCGCAGGGCGCTGAGATCGGTGTCGTCTGTGCCGGACAGCGGGGGCGGGTGGCCCTCGACGACATGGTGGCGGCGGGGGTGATCGTAGACAATATCGTTGAGGCAGCCGCGGGGCACGGACACGCATGGCGATTGACGGACGCGGCGCTGTGGGAGTCTGACAGCGGACGGCTCCTTGCAGCTCTAGGCGCTGGCGACGACATCGCGTTCTGCGCTCGGATCGACACCAGCTCGACCGTCCCGGCTCTGGGCGTTAGGCTGCACGGCTTTCGAGATG
>DNAU01000127.1:2605-2783 GCA_003491925.1 Chloroflexota bacterium | reverse complement strand
GGGCAAGCTCGGCCCATTGGGCCGGCCCGGCCAGATCGTTGCTCGATTCGAGCAGGCGGTCGGCGACTGCGATCTGGCGTCGGACCCAGTCGTTTTGTGGGCTCCACCCGATCCAGGCCGGTATGCGGCCGCCGCTTCGGTCGATAGTGGCCTCTATGTCGAGGGCGTGGTGGCACCA
>DNAU01000127.1:2250-2539 GCA_003491925.1 Chloroflexota bacterium | reverse complement strand
ATGTCGAGGGCGTGGTGGCACCATACGGCCTTGCCCGCGGGTGTGTCCGGTGCCGCCCCGATCCGTTGGACCAAGTGGTCGGGGGGGTCGTCGGCGAGCACGGCCACCCGGTCGGCGCGGGTGGACTCGAGCGCGGCGTCGATCTGAGCGACGGTCGCGTCGAGCTCCCTGCACTCGGCGGACACGTCGGCGATGTGCTGTTGACGCCGCTGCTGGTGTCCGGCGAGGGCAGCGAGACGGTCTCGAAGATCGCGCTCCGCGCCGAGGACCTGCTGGACCCGCCGCTCGC
>DNAU01000127.1:0-2222 GCA_003491925.1 Chloroflexota bacterium | reverse complement strand
CGCCGCTCGCCGGCGGCGACGTTCTCTTGGGCGCTGGCGATGGCCTCGTGGTCGTGGCGACCCCAGCGCCGCCGACCGGCGTCTTGGAGCTGGGCCTCGCTATCCGCCAATATCCGCTTGGCATCCTGGCGCTGCTTGACCACACTGGCGAGCTGCCGACGGACCTGCTGCCACTGGTCGGCCCGGTCCTCGGGGATGGCGGCGTCAATGGCCCGCCTGTCGTCGGTCAGAGTGGCGCGGGCGTGGCGGAGCTTGTCGATCCCGTACGCAAGCGGATCGTCTGCACCCACGCAGGCGGCGACAACCTTGGCCCAGTGATGATCGAGATGATCGTGCAGACGGATCAGGTCTCCTCGCCGCCAGCCCTCGGCTGACTCGAAGCGCCGGAGTGCTTCTTGTTCGTCATGGAGCCGTTCGACCCGGACGGCGACCTCGTCGTAACGGTCCTGCGCTGCTGCAGCCCGCCGCCTGTCTCTCTGGAGCCTGTCGGTGAGGAGCTGGCGCTGCTCACGGCCGCGGCGACTCAACCCGGTAAGCACCCCGAGAGCCTCGAGCTCGGCCGCGCTGCGGGCGGCAGAGGTTTCTACGAGGGCCAGCTGGCTGCGCGCCGAGTGCAAGTCCTCGCTGGCCGCGGCCAGCGCATCTTTTCGGTCGGGGGGCCGGCGGGAGAGCACCTCTTCGTGCTCGGCAATCTGCTGACGGAGCAGACGGTCGGGCACCCAAGGGTCGCTTCGGGCGGCAAACGAGGGATCGGGTCGGTGGCGTAGGGCGTCGGCGACCTGCTCGGCCGGGTCGCGCTGGTCGGCGAGGATCCCGCCATGATCGACCACCGTCACCCGGGTGGTGTTCCAGGTGTGCGTGGGCCGGCGAGAGCGAGACTGGCCGGTGTAGCCGCGGTAGACGTCGAGCGCCGAGCTGCCGAGGAGGTGGCAAGCCTCCCAGGTGCCGCCCTGAGCCCCGTCGACGGTGCGAGCCCACGCGTGGGACAGGTTCGGTGCCCCGTCCTTTCGGACGCCGGACACGAAAGCGGCCGGAAGGAGCTGGTCCTCTTTGCCACCGTCGAGGCGAACGGTGAGTCCTGCCGGTTCGACCCGGGTCACCGTGGCGGTGGTGCCGTTGACGAGACGGCTGCCCCTAGGGCCGCAGCGGGCGTGCAGCAGCACGCGATCGCCAGCCCGGTAGTCGCGCTCGCCGGTCCACCCCGGCCCGGTCATCGCGGGCCCGTCGAGCAGCCCGGCGTCGGCGAGGCGTGTCCGGATGCGGTCGGCGAGGTCCTCAGCGTCGCCGTGCGACACGACGAGTGCCGCTACTTGGTCGGCCCCGCAGTTGGCGATGTCGTCGCTGACGGCGTGCGCCATGGCCTGGCGGGTCTCGGCCGGGCTTGCGTGCTCGTGCTCCCACCCGTGCTCGGCCCGAAGCTGCTGCGACGCGAAGGGATCACCGTGGCGAAGCAGGTCGAGCGCTTCCCGGTCGGCGGCATCGACCTGGCGGCGATTGACCGTCAGGCAGGCAGAGGGTATCCGACCCGCGGTGGCGAGCTGTTCGATGTGGTCAGCGGTGCCGCCGGCTNNNNACCGGCTGGGACTGGCGGGGATCGCCGAGCACCCAGATCGATCCGCCCGGACAGGCGTCCACCGCGGCAAGGACTGCCTCCACCTCAGCGGTCGGGGTCTGGGAGATCTCGTCGAGCACGACCACCGTCCCCGCGGCGAGCGGCCCATCGGACAGATCGATCCGCAGGCGGGCGATCGTGCGTGCGTCGAGGCCCGCGCCGGAGAGCTCGGCGACCGCCTTCGCCGTCGTCGCCACCGCAACCGCCGGCCGGCCATCGAGTGAAGCGGCCCTGGCCGCGGCGTGCAGCATCGTCGTCTTGCCGTAACCGGCCGGCGCAAGAACAGCCCGCAGGCTGCCGCCTTCGCCGGCGAGCACCCGCACGGCGGCCACCTGATCCTCCCCGAGTCCCGGGGCAGCCTCCAACGCGGCCTCCACCGCGGCGCTGCCGATCGCAGTGGGGGACCGGGATGCCAGGGTGTCCATCAGGGCCAGCGTGCGGTCCTCGAGCGACCGGTGCGCGGCAGTCGACCACTCGGCCGCTCGCCGCCGGCCCGCCTCGTTGTCGGGGGTCAGGCGCACCGCCAGCTCGGAGTTGACGAAGCGTTCGGCCGCGACGGTGATGTCTTCCACCGACAGCCGGCCGCCCGAGATGGCACAGAGGTGCTCGA
>DNAU01000095.1:236-4294 GCA_003491925.1 Chloroflexota bacterium | reverse complement strand
CCCCACCGCAAGGCCGGAGACGCAGAGGTTCCACATCATCCAGCCGGTGGTGGAGAACCAGAAGAAGCGGTCGCCCGCTCCCAGGTCGAAGTGGAAGCCGAGCGTCTTGAGGTGCTCCAGGAGGATGCCGCCGTGGCTGTGCACGATGGCCTTGGGCCTGCCGGTGGTCCCCGACGAGAAGAGGATGTAGAGGGGGTGGTCGAAGTCGAGGGAGGCGAACTCGAGCGGACCCCCGGCGGCGGCGAAGCCGGCCCACGCCGTCCATCCCTCGGGGGCGGGGGCGTCGGGGGCCAGGTAGGGGAGCCACACGGGCCGCCTCACCGTGGGCAGGCCGGCGAGGATGCCCGCGGCCTCGGCGGTGCGATCGACGCTGCGAGCGCCGTAACGGTAGCCGTCGACGCTCAGCAGCACCACCGGGCGCAGCTGGGAGAGCCGGTCCAGGGCCCCGGTGACGCCCATCTCCGGCGCGCAGCAGGCCCAGATCGCGCCCAGGCTGGTGCAGGCCAGCATCGCCGCCACCGCCTCGGGGATGTTGGGCAAGTAGCCGGCCACCACCTCCCCGGGCCGCACCCCGGCGGCGAGCAATCCCGAGCGCACCCGGGCCACCAGGTCGGTGAGCTCGGACCAGCTCAGCTCCTGGGGTGGGCGGGTCTGAGAGCGGGCCACGATGGCGGGGGAGGCCCCGCCACCCGGCGGCGGGCGCAGGGCCGCCTCGGCGTAGTTGAGCCGGCCGCCGCGGAACCACCGCCAGCCGGTCACCCGGGTGGGATCCGGCTCCAGGTCGGCGTCCGGAGGCCGGTGCCACCTGACCTCGAAGCGGTCGGCGATCGCCCGCCAGAAGGCGCCGGCGGTGGCGGGTGCGACGGACCACTCCCAGGCCTCCTGGTAGGTGGGGAAGCCCCGCTCGGCGCACCAGCGACCGAGCCGCGAGGCCGCCGCCCTCTCGGGGGAGGGCTCCCAGAGGGGCGCCGGCGGGTCAATCACCGAGGGATGCCCCGGGATCAGCCATGGGCCGGCAGCCCCAGCTCGCGGGCGATGATCATGCGCTGGATCTCCGAGGTCCCCTCGCCGATCTCCAGGATCTTGGCGTCGCGGTAGAAGCGGCCCACGGGGGTGTCGTTCATGAAGCCGTAGCCGCCGAAGATCTGCGCCGCCTCGCGGGCGTTGGCCACCGCAGCGTCCGAGGCCACCAGCTTGGCGATGGCGGCCTGCTTCTTGAACGGCAGCCCGGAGACCATGCGGGTGGCGGCGTCGTACCAGGCCAGCCGGGAGGTGTGAGTCCTCGCCTCCATGTCCGCCAGCTTGAACTGGAGCGCCTGGTGCTCGCCGAGCCTGCGGCCGAAGGCCTCGCGCTCACCCATGTAGGCGAGGCACTCGTCGACGCAGCCCTGGGCGAGGCCGGTGGAGAGCGCGGCGATGGCCACCCTGCCGCCGTCGAGAATCTCCAGGAACGCCGCGTATCCCCGGCCCTCCTCCCCGAGCAGGTGATCCAGCGGGACCCGGCAATCGGAGAACGAGACCTCCCTGGTGTCGGACGCCAGCCAGCCGACCTTCGAGTACTTCCTGGAGACGGACATCCCGGGAGTGCCAGCCGGCACCACGATCGCCGAGATCTGCCGGCGCCGCCCCTCGGGCTCCCCGGTGACCGCGGCGACCGTGACCAGGCTGGTGATGTCGGTCCCGGCGTTGGTGATGAACGCCTTGGTCCCGTTGATCACCCAGCTGTCGCCGT
The DNA here is from genome assembly GCA_003491925.1 of Chloroflexota bacterium. Classification (GTDB taxonomy): domain Bacteria; phylum Chloroflexota; class Dormibacteria; order Aeolococcales; family Aeolococcaceae; genus Changshengia. The sequence continues at coordinate 2,562 of DNAU01000095.1, read as the reverse complement.
CGCGGCGCGCCCGGGTGCGGATGGCGCCGGCATCCGAGCCGCCTCCCGGCTCGGTGAGAGCGAAGGCGCCCAGCGCCTCACCGCGGCAGAGCGGGGGAAGCCAGCGGCGCTTCTGGGCTTCGGTGCCGAAGCGATGGATGGGCATCGCCCCCAGACCCACGGCGGCCTCCAGGGTGAGCGCGAGAGAGGAGTCCACCCGCGCCAGCTCCTCGATCGCCAGACAGAGGGCCAGATGGTCACCGTCCATGCCCCCGTGCTCCTCGGGGAAGGGAAGGCCGAAGAGGCCCATGGCCCCCATCCGGGCCACCAGGGCGTAGGGGAACTCCTCCCGAACATAAAGCTCGCCGATCACCGGCGCGACCTCCCGGCGGGCGAATTGCTCGACGGTCGCGCGCAGCAGCTCGTGGTCCCCGGTCAGCGGGAGGCTCGACGCCGCACCCGTGCTCATCTCATCACCCTCCATCTCTCCTCATGCGTCCAGGCTCGCGGCCAGGGCTCTGACCACCCGGCTGGGGCTGGGACGGCCCAGATGCTGGGCGAGCCACAGACTGGTGCGGGCCAGCGCCGCCAGGTCGACGCCGGTGGCCACGCCGAGGCCGTCGAGCAGGAAGACCAGGTCCTCGGTGGCCAGGTTGCCGGTGGCGCTCCGAGCGAAGGGGCAGCCCCCCAGCCCTCCGGCGGCCGCATCGACGGTGGTGACCCCACAGCGCAGCGCCTCCAACGTGTTGGCCAGTGCCTGGCCGTAGGTGTCGTGGAAGTGCACGGCGAGGGTGCCCATGCCGACCCCGGCACCGGCGAGGCGGGAGAGCAGCGCGACCACCGCTCCCGGGGTGGCCACGCCGATGGTGTCGCCGAGAGACACCTCGGCGCAGCCCATGGCCAGCAGCTGGGTGGCCACCCCCACCACCTCGCCCTGGTCCACGGCCCCCTCCCAGGGGTCGCCGAAGCACATCGAGACGTATCCTCGCACCGGGATCCCCGCCTGGCGGGCGTGTCCGGCCACCTCGGCGAGCGAGCGGAGGCTCTCCGACCGGCTGCGGTTGAGATTGTGCCGAGAGAAGGACTCGGTGGCGCTGGCGAAGACGGCCACCTCCCGGGCTCCGGCGGTCAGGGCACGCTCCAGCCCGCGGAGGTTGGGGACCAGCGCCGGGTGGCGGACACCCGGGCTCGCGGGCAGGCGGGAGAGGAGCTCATCGGCATCGGCGAGCTGGGGCACGGCGTCGGGGCGCACCAGGCTGGTGACCTCCACGGCCCTCAGGCCGGCGGCCACCAGACGGGCGATCAGCTCGAGCTTCACCGCCAGCGAGACGACCTCCGGCTCGTTCTGCAACCCGTCGCGGGGTCCGACCTCGTACACGGTCACCTCGGTGGGGAGGCCGGAGATCGGAGCCGGAGGCCACCGCGTCATGGCCGGACCTCCGGGACCAGGCCACGGCGGTGCACGTGCGGCCGTCGCGTCATGACGAGCCCTCCGGGACCAACTCGAAGAGGACGTCGCCGCGAGCCACCTGTCCGCCGGGCGCGAACCCGACGCGCTCCACGCGGGCCGCCACGTCGGCGGTCAGCGTGTATTCCATCTTCATCGACTCCAGGATCCCGAGCACGGCTCCCGCCTCCACCCGCTCGCCGGCGGCCACGCTGACGCTGACCAGGACCCCGGGGAGGGGGGCAACCACGACATCCCCCCGGCCGACGGGCGCCGGCGCGGGGCCGCCGCCCGTGGTGAACCGGAAGACCTCGCCATGGTGCGCGATCAGCACCACCCCCGCCGCGGCGGCGAAGACGAAGCGCTCGCGTTCGCCGTCGAGCTCGGCGACCAGGGTGTCGGCGTCCATCCGGACCACTCGGACCCGGGCGGATCGACTGGGGCCCTCCACCTCGAGGTCCCCGTCCGCTCCCGCGGCACACCCCCGCACCAGGATCCGCCGCACCTCGCCCTCCAGCGTCAGCTCCACGGCGGCCGGCGCCGGCGGCCCCGCGGAGCGCCAGCCGTCCGCTCCCCATGGATCGCCGGCATCCCGCTGCCGCGCCGTCTCGGCGAGGATGACGCCGGCGGCGGCCAGGGCCGGCCAGGGGTCGGCGGTGCCCAGCTCGGCAGCGTGGCCGTCGAGCCACGCCGGGATGATCTCGGCACCGGCGAAGCGCTCCGACGCCAGCAGCCGGCGCAGGAAGCCGGTGTTGGTGGTGAGGCCGAAGACGGCGGTGCCGTCCAGGGCGTCGATCAGCCGGCTGCGCGCCACCTGGCGGGTCTCGCCGTGGGCGATCAGGGTGGCGAGCATGGAGTCGTAATCGGTGGTCACCGCCAGGCCGGCTTCGAGGGTGGCGT
>DNAU01000095.1:0-187 GCA_003491925.1 Chloroflexota bacterium | reverse complement strand
CGACCCGCCCCTCCGCGGGCCAGCGGACCAGGGTGGCCCGCCCCGTCTGGGGCAGGAAGCCGTGCTCGGCGTCCTCCGCGTAGACGCGAGCCTCGATGGCGTGGCCGCGGATCGCGATCTCGTCCTGGACGAGGGTGAGCGGCTCACCGGCGGCGAGGCGGAGCTGCAGCTCCACCAGGTCGACCCC
>DNAU01000107.1 GCA_003491925.1 Chloroflexota bacterium | reverse complement strand
CCGCCAGCAGAGGGCCCTTCGGCTCTGCCCGAATGGTGTGGCGGACCGTAGCATGGGGGGATGGACGGGCGAGAGGCGGCCGGGGTGGCCGGCACCCTGGACCGGCGAGACACGACGCGTGACGGCGGCATCATGGACGGGCGCGGCGCGCCGCGTGACGCCGGCACCATGGACGCGCGCGCGGCGGCGGGTGAGGGCGGCACCGAGCCTCCCGGACACACCTGTGGCGAGGACGTCTGCATCACCTGCTCCGACACCGCGGTGCCGAGCCGGGTGGTCGAGCTGCGTGACCTCGGCCTGGCCCTGGTGGACACCGGATCGACCATGGAGGTGATCAGCGTGGCCCTGGTCGACGCCGGTCCCGGCGACACGGTCCTGGTGCATGCTGGGGAGGCGATCGGCGTGATCGCCCGGGTCTAGCCATGTGCCTGGGGATCCCCGGTGAGGTGGTCACCCTCGACGTCGACCGGCCCGGCATGGCCACCGTCAACGTCGGCGGGGCGCGCCGCCAGGTCAACGTGATGCTGATCGAGGAGGACGGGGTCCAGCCCGGCGACTGGGTTCTCATCCACGTCGGCTTCGCCCTGGCCAAGATCGACGAGGAGGAGGCCAGGCTCACCCTCTCCCACCTCGAGGAGATGGGCCAGGCCTACCGGGACGAGCTGCGGGCGCTCGCCGAGTCGCGGATCGACTGAGGGGCCCGGAAGGGATGCGCTTCGTCGACGAGTTCCGCGACCGGGAGAAGGCGCAGGCGCTGGCGGCGAGCATCGCGACCCTCTGCGAGCCGGGACGGCGCTACGGCCTGATGGAGATCTGCGGTGGGCACACCCACACCATCTACAAGCACGGGATCGAGGACTACCTGCCGGAGGGGGTCCAGCTGGTCCACGGGCCGGGCTGCCCGGTCTGCGTGATCCCGATGGGCCGGGTCGATGACGCCATCTGGATCGCCGAGCAGGAGGGCGTCACCCTGACCTCGTTCGGAGACCTGCTCCGGGTCCCGGGCGGGCGCGGCTCGTTCCTCGACGCCAAGGCCCGCGGCGCCGACATCCGGATGGTCTACTCCCCTCTCGACTCGCTGCGGATCGCCCGCGAGAACCCCGATCGCCGGGTGGTGTTCATGGCCATCGGCTTCGAGACCACCACGCCGTCGACCGCGATGACCGTGCTGCGCGCCGCCGCCGAGGGCCTCGAGAACTTCTCGATCTTCTGCAACCACGTCACCATCATCCCGGCGCTGCAGGCGATCCTGGCATCACCGGACATCCAGATCGACGGCTTCATCGGCCCCGGCCACGTCTCCACGGTGATCGGCTGCGAGCCGTACCGCTTCATCGCCGAGGAGCGCGGCCGGCCCTTCGTGGTGGCCGGCTTCGAGCCCCTCGACATCCTCCAGTCCATCCAGATGCTGCTGCTCCAGCTGCACGAGGGCCGCTCCGAGGTCGAGAACCAGTACACCCGGGTGGTTCCTTGGGAGGGGAACCAGCGCGCGCTCCGGGCGATCGATGAGGTGATGGAGCCGCGCCCCACCTTCGAATGGCGCGGGCTCGGCTGGATCCCGGATTCGGCGATGCGCGTTCGCGAGAAGTACGCGCGCTTCGACGCCGAGCGGATCTTCACCCTCCCCGCGAACCGGGTCGCCGACCCCCCGGCGTGCCAGTGCGGAGGGGTGCTGCGCGGCACCATCAAGCCGTGGGAGTGCAGGGTCTTCGGGACCGCGTGCACCCCCGAGACGCCGATCGGGACCTGCATGGTGTCGTCGGAGGGGGCGTGCGCCGCCTACTACAACTTCGGGCGGTTCAGCCGGCAGAGGATCAGGCAGGCGACCTCGGCGTGACCCAGCGGACCGAGCAGGAAGTCCTGGAGCGGATCGAGCGGATCCGGCGCCGTCCACCTCGGGTCACCGACGAGCGGATCACCCTCTCCCACGGTTCGGGCGGACGGGCGACCCACACGCTCATCGAGGCGCTCTTCCTCTACGCCTTCCGCAACCCGCTGCTGGAGCCCCTGGAGGACCAGGCGGTGTTCTCGGTCGGCTCGGCGCGGCTCGCCTTCACCACCGACACCTACGTGGTGTCGCCGCTCTTCTTCCCGGGAGGCGACATCGGCGACCTGGCGGTGAACGGCACCGTCAACGACCTGGCCGTGTCCGGGGCAAGGCCGCTCTACCTCTCCGCCGGATTCGTCCTCGAGGAGGGGTTCCCGGTCGCCGACCTGCGCCGGATCGTGGCCTCGATGGCCGCCGCCGCGGAGCGGGCCGGCGTCCAGGTGGTGACCGGCGACACCAAGGTGGTGCAGCGGGGCAAGGCGGACTGCTGCTTCGTGAACACGACCGGCGTCGGGGTGCTGGAGCGGCCGGTGCGGCTCTCCGTCTCCGGCGCGCGTCCCGGCGACGCGGTGCTCGTCTCCGGGCCGATCGGGGACCATGGGATCACCATCATGCTGGCGCGCGGCGAGCTGGGCATCGAGTCCGACCTGCGCTCGGACACCGCGCCGCTCACCGAGCTGGTGGGGTTGCTGCTCGACGCCGCGCCGTCGACGCGCTTCATCCGCGACGCGACCCGCGGGGGGGTGGCGACCATCTGCAACGAGCTCGCCGAGGCCTCCGGGGTGGCGGTGATCCTCGACGAGGAGGCGATCCCGGTGCGGCCCGAGGTGCGGGGGGCGGCCGAGATCCTCGGCATCGACCCGCTCTACGTCGCCTGCGAGGGTCGTTTCGTCGCCGTGGTCGGGGGCGACGAGGCCGACGCCGCCCTGGCGGCGCTGCGGTCCCATCCCGAGGGGGCGGCCGCCGCGGTCATCGGCCGGATCGGCGACGACCCGCCCGGGCTGGTGCTGGTCAAGACCGAGTTCGGCGGGATGCGGATCGTCGACATGCTGGTGGGCGACCCGCTGCCGCGCATCTGCTGACCGCCGGGACACGGTCCGTGCGACCTGGCGGTCGGGGTCACCACCGTCATCCCCCACGGCGCCCGCCGTGCCGGGCTACGATGGCGCCGCCATGAGCGTCATCGACATCGTGATCGTGGTCATCCTGGTGCTGGCCCTGCTCCACGGGCTCCTCAAGGGCCTCTTCCGGCCGCTCATCACCTGGGCGTTCATCATCGCCGGCGTGGCGATCGGCTTCGGTCACCCGGGTGTCGCCGCGCGCTTCGCACCCAGCGCCGCCTGGCGGCCGGTGATGGGGCTGGTGGTGGTCATCGTCTTCGCCGTGGTCGGCTTCCTGCTCGCCCACTTGATCGCCCCCCGCATCTACCGGCTCATCCCCGGGATGGGCGCCCTGGACCGGCTCGGTGGTGCGGTGCTGAGCGTGGTCCTCGCCCTGGTCGCGATCTTCATCCTGCTGAGCGGCATGGTCACGCTGGACCGGGCGACCGCGGCCATCGACGGGAGCGGCAACGTCTCCGCCGCCCAGATCGACCAGATCCAGCAGTTCGTGTCCAGCAACCCGGCGGCGGCGATCGCCCTCGATCCGACGGAGCTGCAGAACCTGAAGAGCTCGCTCGGCTCGTCGCCGACCTCGGACTCCGACATCGGCCAGTTCAACCTTGTCCTCGGCATCCTCCGCAACCTCCACATCCAGATGGTCCAGAGCAAGGTCGCGCCGATCATCTTCAACGCGGGCGAGCGGGTCCCCTTCC
>DNAU01000144.1:9825-11325 GCA_003491925.1 Chloroflexota bacterium | reverse complement strand
ATCTGGCAATGGGCCAGCAATGATCAGGGCAGCGAGCCGGATGTGGTCATGGCCTGCTGCGGCGACACACCCACGCTGGAGATTCTGGCCGCCGTTTCCATCCTGCGCGAGCATCTGCCGGACCTGAAAATTCGCGTGGTCAACGTGGTCGACCTGATGAAGCTGCAGCCGAGCACGGAGCACCCGCACGGGCTGAGCGACGCCGACTACGACTCAATATTCACCCAGGACAAGCACATCATCTTCGGATTCCACGGCTATCCGTGGCTGATCCACCGGCTCACCTACCGCCGGACCAACCACAACCTCCATGTCCGTGGCTACAAGGAGGAGGGCACGATCACGACGCCCTTCGACCTCAGGGTCCAGAACGGGATCGACCGGTTCCACCTGGTCGAGGATGTGATCGATCGGCTCCCTCAATTGGGCGCCAAGGGCAGCTACCTGAAGCAGATGGTCCAAGACAAGCTTGTCGAGCACAAGAGCTACGTCGACGCACATGGCCAGGACCTGCCCGAGGTCCGGGATTGGAAGTGGAGCAGCCCGCAGTGACTGCCTGCGCTCCGATGGAGGGGAAGTGACCAAGACACAGGCGGTTGATGAGGCACCGGCAAAGAGACACGCGGACGGAGGCGACGAGCCCAGCAAGGCGACGGGTGGCAAGCCGCCCGGAGCCAAGCCGGGTGGGAAGGGCAGCGCGAAGGACGACGTGAGATCGCTTCCCCTCGCCGAGGTGGAGAAGCGGTTGGGGTTCTCCGCGGACGGCCTCACTCAAGAAGAGGCCAAGAAACGACTGATCCAGTACGGGGCCAACGAGCTCGAGGAGAAGAAGGCCAATCCGCTGCTGAAGCTGCTCACCTATTTCTGGGGCCCCATCCCCTGGATGATCGAGGCCGCGGTGATCCTCTCCGCCGTGCTCGAGCATTGGCTGGACTTCTTCATCATTCTGGTGCTGCTGCTCGCCAACGCCGGCGTCGGATTCTGGGAGGAGCGCCAGGCGGGCAAGGCCATCGAGGCTCTCAAGGCCCAGCTGGCGATCAAGTCCCGGGTGAAGCGTGACGGCAAGTGGATAACCCCGCCGGCGCGCGAGCTGGTGCCGGGCGACGTCATTCGCCTGCGAATGGGCGACATCGTGCCCGCCGATGCCCGCCTGCTGGAGGGCGACCCCGTCGAGGTGGATCAGTCGGCCCTGACCGGAGAGTCCTTGCCCGCCACGCGCAAGATTGGGGAAGCGCTCTTCTCCGCCTCGATCATCCGGCAGGGTGAGAGCGACGCATTGGTCTACGCCACGGGGACGAACACCTACTTCGGCAAGACGGCGGAGCTGGTTCAGGACGCCCAGACCATCAGCCACTTCCAGAAGGCGGTGCTCAAGATCGGCACCTTCCTGATCATCCTGGCAGCGGCCATGGTGGCGCTGATCATCGTCGTCTCGATCATCCGCGGTGATGCCTTTCTCACCACCCTGCAGTTCGCCCTGGTGCTGACCGTGGCCGCGAT
>DNAU01000144.1:9598-9773 GCA_003491925.1 Chloroflexota bacterium | reverse complement strand
TGGTGCTGACCGTGGCCGCGATCCCCGTGGCCATGCCGACGGTCCTTTCGGTGACGATGGCGGTGGGTGCACGTCTGCTCGCCAAGAGGAAGGCCATTGTCAGCCGGTTGGTCGCCATCGAGGAGCTGGCGGGCGTGGACATCCTGTGCTCGGACAAGACCGGCACCCTGACCCA
>DNAU01000144.1:9019-9539 GCA_003491925.1 Chloroflexota bacterium | reverse complement strand
CGGACAAGACCGGCACCCTCACCCAGAACAAGCTGACCCTGGGGGATCCGTTCGGGGTGAACAGCGTCGCTCCGGAGCAGGTGATCCTCGATGCCGCGCTGGCGTCACGCGCCGACAATGACGACACGATTGACCTGGCCGTGCTGGCGGGGGTCACGGACGCGAAGGCTATGCGCGGATACCACGTCGTCCACTTCCAGCCCTTCGATCCCGTGCACAAGCGCACCGAGGCCACGGTGAAGGCGACGGGCGGCAAGACGTTCCGGGTTTCGAAGGGCGCGCCCCAGGTGATCCTGGAGCTGGCTGCCAATTCCCGCCAGGTGAAGGCCGACGTCGACAAGGCGGTCAACGACTTCGCGGCGCGCGGCTTTCGGTCTTTGGGCGTGGCCCGTGCCGAAGGGACGGGCCCCTGGCAGTTCGTCGGCGTGCTGCCCCTGTTCGACCCGCCTCGCCGAGATGCCAAGGCCACCATCGAAACCGCGCTGCAGATGGGGGTGAAGGTGAAGATGGTGACGGGCGA
>DNAU01000144.1:0-8949 GCA_003491925.1 Chloroflexota bacterium | reverse complement strand
CTGGCGATCGCCCAGGAGACCGCCAAGACGCTGGGGATGGGCACCGCCATCCTGGACGCCGCCGGCCTGGGCGACGTGAAGCGCACGGAGACGGCGTCGGCGGCCGAGGCCATCGAGAATGCCGACGGTTTCGCCCAGGTGTTCCCCGAGCACAAGTTCCACATCGTGGACGTGCTGCAGAAGCGGGGCCACATCGTGGGCATGACCGGGGACGGGGTCAACGACGCGCCGGCCTTGAAGAAGGCGGACTGCGGAATCGCGGTCTCGAGCGCGACCGACGCGGCGCGCGCGGCGGCGTCGATCGTGCTGACCACCCCCGGCTTGTCGGTGATCATCGAGGCGATCAAGGAGAGCAGACGGATCGTCCAGCGGATGAACAGCTATGCGATCTACCGTATCGCCGAGACGCTGCGCGTGCTGCTCTTCATCACCCTGGCGATCCTGATCTTCAACTTCTTCCCGGTGACAGCGGTGATGATCGTGGTGCTGGCGTTGCTCAACGACGGCTCCATCCTGTCGATCGCCTATGACAAGGTCCATTACAAGGATCAGCCCGAGACGTGGAACATGCGCCTCGTGCTGGGGATGGCCGCGGTGCTGGGTATCGTGGGCCCCATCGCCGCGTTTGGCATGTTCTACGTCGGTGACCGGATCATCAATCTCAACCACGCGCATATCCAGACCCTGATGTATCTGCTGCTGTCCGTGGCCGGATCACTGACCATTTACCTGGCGCGCACGCGTGGCCCGTTCTGGTCGATACGCCCGGCGCGGATCCTGGTGCTGGCCGTCTCCGGGGCGGAAGCGGTGGCGACGCTCCTGGCGCTGTTCGGGATCTTCATGCCGTCGCTCAGCTGGCGGTGGGTGGTGCTGGTGTGGGTGTACTCGCTGGCGTGGTTCCTGGTGACCGACCGGGTGAAGCTGCTCGCTTATCGGATTCTCGATCCGGTGAAGCAGGTGGCCGCGAAGGGGAAGCCCGTGCTGATCGCAGCGACGGCGCTGCCCAGCGGCGGTGCAGGCTCTGATCGGCCGGCGGCGGTCGCGACGAAGGCGAGGACGAAGGTGAGAGTGGCTGCGTTCCACACCGACACGGATGCCGAGGACCCCGTGTATCACGACCGGAGCGACTGTCCCTATGGGCAGGAGATCAAGGGCAATGGCAACGACAAGCCGGGCCGGGCTGGCCGCCGCCGGTGCGACTGGTGTGTCCATGCCCATGCGTAGTCGCGTCTCGGCCCGGAGGTCGGCGCTTGGGCCTCAGCCGGAGGGGAGGAGAAGGCCGTTGGGAACCCGAAGCTCCTGACGTTCAGCGCTGGGGGCGTGGGCGGCGGTGACGCCGCGAGAGAGGACCGGTGACAAGGAGTGCGAGACATGACGCAGCAGCGGCGAGAAGGAGCAGGGACATGAGCGAGAAAGAGGACGCGACCAAGGTCGGGGCTGTGGTCGTCGGGGTCGATGGCTCTCCAGGCGCGGGGGAAGCTCTGCGCTGGGCGTTGGCGGAGGCGCGTCTCCGCAAGGTCCCACTGCGAGTGGTTCATGCCTGGACGTACGGCTACGCGGGCGCGACTGCAGGGGGCTATGGCAACCTCGGTTTCATCGGTTCGTTCGATTCGCCCGGTGCCGACGCCGGTAATCTTGGACGAGCGGCTGAAGAGACGCTCGAGACGGCGATCGGCGAGGCCGTCGGGGAAACGAGGGACGTCGAGATCGAGCGGCAGGTCGTCGAGGGTGGAGCCGCCGCGGTCCTTCTTGACGCCGCCGCAGCGGGCGACCTCCTGGTGGTTGGGTCGCGCGGGCATGGCGGGTTCACTGGCCTGCTGCTCGGCTCGGTGAGTCAACAGTGTGTCCACCACGCCCGGTGCCCCGTCGTCGTCGTGCGCTCTTCGAAGGAAGATGTTGCTGGCCACGAGAGTGCCCATGTCGCTGGGGGTAACAGTCAGCCCGTGACTTGAGTCGACGAAGGTGGCAGTCGGCGGGGCCCCGGGCCAGGGACCAGGTGGTGGCCGAGTGATGGCTCACGATCAGCGAGGATCACGTGTGTGCTGTGGAGAGCCGCTTGCGCAGTCGGGAGAAGCGCATCCGATCTCGTCCACGGCATCGACCAGGCTCTGGCGATCGGCCGCGGTGAAGGCACCGCAGGATCCGCGGCGGGCGCTGTCGCAACCAGTGGCGCAGCGCCCGCGACGCGCGTCGGGTGCATGCTAGGGTTGACCCAGTTGAAGCGCTCGACAGGCGTCCTGGGAATCGGAGCCGGTATTGCCCGTCAGTTGTTGTGGGCGACGGCATGATGCCTCAGGACACCAACAGAACACCCACAAAGAAGTCGAGTATCGGACTGGTCGCCGCTCTCAGCATCGGGGTCGGCGGCATGATCGGTGCCGGAATCTTCTCCATTCTCGGGGTCGTGGCGAGTATCTCAGGCCCCGCTATGCCTCTCTCCTTCGCGATCGGAGGGATCGTCGCCGGTCTCGCTGCCTATAGTTACGTCGCGCTCGGCAAGACGTTCCCAAGTGTCGGGGGCGCCGTCACCTTCCTGGTTCGAGGTTACGGTGCAGGCTTGACCTCGGGTTCGCTCAACCTCTTCCAGTACTTTAGTTACATCATCACCATCGCGCTGTACGCGACAGGCTTTGCCGCGTATGCGTCCACGTTCATCCCGCTCCCATCCAAGGCATGGGCAGTTGGCGTCGTGCTCGCCTTTACGGCGATCAACTTCCTCGGCAGCCGAACCATGGGGCGCGCAGAGTCCGTCATCGTGATCATCAAGGTTGCCATCCTCATCGTCTTCATAGTGGCGGCCTTCATTGCGCTCACCGGGAAGGGGGTTGCCCGGCTGTCTCCCGGCGCGTGGCCGGGTCCTCTAGCGATCCTAACCGGGGCCGGCGTGGTGTTCGTCGGGTACGAAGGCTTTGGTCTGATTACGAATGCCGCAGCCAACATGGAGAAGCCGAAACGCGAGTTGCCACGCGCGATCTACGGCAGTGTGGCCGCCGCCGCGGTGATCTACGTGCTTGTCGCTACCGGCGTGGTGACCAATGTGCCGCTCAATGTCCTCAGGAAGCTTGGCGATTCCGCATTGGCCGTCGCCGCCAGGCCCTCCCTGGGCCAATTAGGTTTCAAGCTGGTGGCCATCGCGGCGCTGCTGTCGACGGCATCGGCAGTGAATGCCACCTTGTTCGGGTCTGCAAACGTCGCGTACCAGATCGCCAAGAACGGTGGGCTCCCACCGGCGTTTGACCGCACTCTCTGGGGCCGTGACGTCGAAGGACTCTTCATCACCGCTGGGCTCGTGCTCGTGTTCGTCCTGATCTTTCCCCTGAGTGCCGTTGCCTCCATGGGAAGCGCAGCCTTCCTGTTGGTCTACTCGGCGGTCAACGTCGCGCACCTGAGAATTCGAAAACAGACGGGCGCCAAAGCCTGGCCGGTTGTGGCGTCGGCGGTGACGTGTGTCTGTCTCTTCGTCGTCCTCTTCTACCACATGGTCACCACAGCCTTACCATCAGCGATTGCCCTCGGTATCACGCTGGCGGTGAGTTTCCTGTTTGAGATGGGATATCGCCGTGCCACTGGGCGAACTTTCAGAGAGGTCCTGAGGCGCACTGAGCCGGCCTCGGCGTCCACCACTTCCCCCACTTAACTAACGAGCGTCAGTCTGAGCTCTCAGCCCCCCCTCCACCCCTCCGCCGACCGCCCAGCGGAGCTCGGGCTCCGCGGCACCAGCGCCGGCCAGTAGGAGGGTGGGCAGTGGATCAGTTTGGGGTACCTCCCGGGTACCTCGGAACCGTCTCGGGCACGGGCCAACCGAGGTGGCGATCTGAGGCCGGGGCGACCAGCCCTCGCGAAGCCCACCTCCCACCGCAACCCGGCCCTGACCGCGTCGTGACCCGTGAGCCGCCTCGCCTCGCTCCGGGGCCCATCGGCAGCCAAGTCGGGTGTCATTCCCCGACACTGGGCCAGGCCAGCCTCCTCTATCTTCCTCTGCGACGCTCGGGGATGCCCGCACTACGAGACCGAGATCGAGCTGTTGGCATACGCGCCGGCCGAGTTAAGGACGCCCCAGGTCAGGAGGTACTGCCCGGGTCCGGTGGAGGGCGGGATGAGGATCTGCATCGCGAACGTCTCCGTGCCGTCCGCGACGATCGGGGTCGCTGCCGCGCAGTTGAGCAGATAGGTGCTGACCGAGGCGCTGGCGTCCTTCAGCCCCTCCACGTACGCGGGACAAGGGGAGAGGGGGATGGGGCTGCCGGAGCTGTTCGAGAGGGTAATCTCGAAGTCGTACGGTCGGCCCGCGGTCGCTGGGCCAGTGGCAGTGAGCGAGGCACTGACGCCACTCATCGAGGGCATAGCGGTCGGCGAGGCGGATGCGGAAGCGGCGATGCTGACGACGTACACGGCCTCCGACGCCGGTCCCGGACCGCTACCGGAGCTCACACCACTCACGTGGAGCACGATGTGGCTTCCATCGCCGAGGACGAGCGTCACGCTGGCCACCGGCGCCAATGCCTGGTAGTCGGAGATCTGGACCATGATGGTTGCCGATCCAGTGCCTGAGGTCAACGTGACCGGTGGGCTACCCGGGCCACCCGGCTCGGCGGCGATCGCGATCGCGGTGCCGCTGGCGTCCGTGAACGTCGCCGACGGGGAACCGGGAAGCCAGCAGGAGAAGGACGACCTCAGTGATACCGTCGCCCCGAAGTACTCGGAGCCAAGCCCGAAGCCTGGGGAGCTGGGCGGGGAGAAGGCGAGGTCGCTGGCGCTGCAGGGCGGCGAGCTGGGCGCTGACGGCGTGGTCGGAGCGGGGGTCGGAGCCTGCGACGCGAGCCACGGGACCGACGACGGTGATGCGCTGAGCGCTCCTGTGGAGGGGCTCTCGGTAACTGCGCCGGCCGGGTGCGAGGTACCCCGCGCCCCGAGAGATGTCACCACGGCGGCGGCCGTGAGCAACCCTGCGGCGACCGCCGTCGCTGCGCTGCGCAGCCTCTTCCGTTGCGGGCTCATGAGCCTTCCTCTGGTCGTCCCCGAGTCTTATACGGGTCGGCGGCCAGGAAGGTGGCAGCGCGTCTGGCTTGGTTCCCGATGCGCTCCGCCTCCCTCAAGTGATGCCATGAAGAGGGAGGCCTCCCGCCTCCCCCGTTGAGGGAGAGGACACTTCCCGGCAGAGGCAACAGCCCGGAAAGGGAGGCCCCAACACATGGTATCGGTTGGCATTGACCTGCACCGCCGGCGCTCGGACCTGGTCGGCGTCGACGGCCTCGGAAGCGTCGTTTGGAAGCGCCGGATCCCGAGCTCGCCGGCAGACTTCCTCCGTGTCTTCGGCGAGCTCGAGCCCGGGTCCTTCGAGGTGGCCTTCGAGGCGACGTACGGCTGGGGATGGTTGGCTGACCTCCTCCAAGACGTGGGCATTCCCGCCCACATGTCGCACCCGCTGGCGACCAAGGCCATCTCCTCGGCCCGGGTCAAGAACGACACCGTCGACGCGACCACCCTGGCCCAGCTGCTCCGCACCCACCTGCTGCCCGAGGCGTGGATCGCGCCTCCCCAGGCCAGGGAAGCTCGGCGGCTGGTCCGGTCACGGGCGGCGCTGGTCCGCATCCGCTCCCGGCTCCGCTGCCAGGTCCATGCCGTCCTCGCTGATCACGGCATCGTCCCGGAGATGAGCGACCTCTTCGGCGTCGGAGGGCGTCGCTTCCTGGCCGAGGTCAGCCTACCCCCACTCTCCCGCAACCGCATCATCACTTGCTTGCGCCTCATCGACGCCGTGACCAGCGAGCTGGACAGCGTGGACCAGGAGATGAGGGTGGTCTTCCGCGCTCACCCGGCCCTTCCCCGGCTGGTGCGGATCCCGGGGGTCGGTTTTGTCACCGCGGCGACCGTGATCGCGGAGGTCTGGGATGTCAGCCGCTTTGCGCATCCCGAGCAGCTGTGCTCCTGGGCCGGCCTCACCCCCACCGAGCACTCCAGCGCCGAGCACACCCGCCGTGGACACATCTCGAAGCAGGGATCGAGGTGGCTGCGCTGGATCCTGGTGGAGGCCGCCACCAACCACAGCGGCAGCGATCCCAACCTCCGCCGGTTCGAATCCCGTATCGCTCGTCGACGCGGCCTCAAGATCGCTCGCCTCGCTCTGGCCCGCCGCCTGCTGACCCTGTGCTTCTACGCGCTCCGCGATCCGGAAGGATGCGCCGCCTACCCGCTGGTCGCCGCATGACCTGCCCACTCAACGTGGTCAGGCGCGCTCGAGAATGACATAGCCCCCGCCGCGCGGGCGGCTGCTCAAAGTGATTGAGCCGCCTGGGCCGCATGTCCACCATGGGAATCACCCCCGAATAGATGTCTGGTCAGATCACCCGACCGCACCACGTGGTCACCGCGGCCACCGACCACCACCGCCTTCCGCCACCCGCCCCTTGTCGCCCACCCCCTTGACGGCGAGGTCCTCTTCATAGATGTCATTCCCCAACACTGGCCCAGCCCAGTGTGCTGTCACTGTCACTGGAGCAGCGTCCGGGGGCGCCGGCCCTCGCCGAGCCGACCCGCCGGGTGGGAGCGGGGCGGTGCACCTCATCAGGGAAGCTGGCAGTTACCGGTCCTGCCTCAGCACGCCGGGTCCGAGCCGCTCACTACCTGCCACGTGCCGTCGGTACCCTGCACCACCTGAAGCGTCATCGAGCCGGATTGTACGGTGCTGGTGGGCCCTGGGCTGCCGCTCACGTGCCAGCCAGTCGTCGGGATGTCCGACCAAACACCACCGTGAACAGCGAACCATTCAGCCGCCGCAATGGGGGAAGTCTCTCCGCCGCTGTCCTTGGCCAGGGAGACGCTGAATCCCCGGCCATGGGAGCACGGGGAGCAAGCAGCGGTTCCTACGACAACCACCACAATGGCACCAAGAAGCAGGCGGGGCGGCACGAACGTAGCAGGGGTCTACGAGAGAATGGGCTCAGGGCGCCGCAGTCGCCTACTTCAACTGGTCCCGGATCTCGTTGGCGATCCCCTGCAAGATCCGGGCTCTCTCGTCGCCCGCCTCTGCCTGCCCTGCCCATTCGCGGACTTTGGCTGCCGCCGTCGGGAGGTTGCTCCCGATTTCGACGAGAGTGAGGATGAGGTTGAGCGCGGCCTCGACCTCCCTAGCATCGCGGTCATAGAGCTCAACCATCAGCATCCTCCTCCTGTGGGGGTCAGCGTGGGGTCAATCGCCCGGCCGACCGTCCCGCCCGTGGCGATCCTAACTCGGAAGGGTGGCGCCGTCGCGCAGCGACGTTCGATTTTCGAGATCGGCAAGGCCTGCGATCAGCCGGGGTTTGGGTTCAGGGCGTGGCGAACCCGCCGCTCATGCTTCGCCGAGCCTGCAACGCGCAGTCGCGGCTCTTGCCGGCTTGGGCGCCGTCCTCGAACGCAACCTCCCCATCGTCGCAGCGGACGAGCTCCGGCGCACCTCGCTCGGCGTAGGCCTCGTCAAGGGCGATGACGCGTTCGCCCCCGCGGAGCACGGAGTTGCGTCCCAGGCCAGGGGTCCCGAGGGTGACCAAGCCGACAAAGGGTCCTGCGTGGCAGCATCCGGCCATGGGCGAACCAAGGGCGTCCCAGGGGCAGGCAGCCCAGAGGATCGCCGCCGCGCGGGCCGTGCTCGCCGAGGCGCCGATCTTCGACGGCCACAACGACCTTCCCTGGGAGATCCGGCGGCTGGCCGGAGGTGACCTCCGGGCCCTGGACCCGGGCACCTCGCTAGCGGGGCGGACCCAGACCGACCTGGAGCGGCTGACCGCGGGCGGAGTGGGCGCCCAGTTCTGGTCGGTCTACGCGCCCTCGACGCTGCCCGAGGCTGAGGCCCTCGCGGTGACCCTCGAGCAGGTGGACCTGGTGCACCGGATGATCGCTCTCCATCCCGACCGCCTGGTGCTGGCCACCAACGCCGAGGACTGCCGCCGAGCGGTGGCCGGCGGCCGCATCGCCTCGCTGCTTGGTGCCGAGGGCGGTCACTGCATCGCGTCGTCCCTGGCCGTCCTGCGCGACCTCCACCGGCTGGGTGTCCGCTACCTCACCCTGACCCATCTCCACAGCACCGCCTGGGCGGACTCCGCAACCGACGAGCCCAGAGCCGGCGGGCTGAGCGAGTTCGGCCGTGAGGTCGTCGCCGAGATGAACCGCATCGGCATGATCGTCGACCTCTCGCACGTCTCCGTGACCACAATGCACGCCGCGCTGAACGCGAGCTCACGACCGGTGCTCTTCTCCCATTCATCGAGCCGAGCGCTGGTCGACCATCCCCGAAACGTCCCCGACGACGTGCTGCGCCGCCTCCGGGACAATGGCGGGGTCTGCCAGGTGACGTTCGTGGCCTCCTTCGTCTCCGAGGCCTGCCGAGTCTGGACCGAGATGGCCCAGCGGACGATGGTGGACCGTGGTCTGGATCTCGACGACCCCGGCGAGCGGGCCCGCTTCGTCCCCGACTTCGAGCTCGAGCATCCACGGCCGGCGGCGACCCTGTCGGAGGTCGCCGACCACATCGAGCACGTGCGCCAGGTCGCCGGCCTGGATCACGTAGGCCTCGGTGGGGACTTCGACGGCACCGACGCCCTGCCCCGGGGCCTGGAGGATGTGACGGGCTACCCTCGGCTCGTTGCCGAGCTCTCCGGGCGCGGCTGGACCGATGCCGAGCTGGCCAAGCTCACATGGGGGAATGTGCTGAGGGTGGTGGAGAGGGTCTGCGGCTAGGGCGGCGACTGGTCCGAGACGGCCTCGCGGATCGCCGGGCCGGCACACTCACGACTTTGCCGGAGCGACCGAAGTTGTCGGGGCAGGTCTGCTGCGGCGAGAGCCAACCCAGATACTCCGGCCGCCCGGCCGCCGCCAGGTCGTCATCCTCGCCGACGGATGCGCCGCTTCCGGCGCTCAGCCGCGGTGTGGCGGGGGGTGGTGTCCGGGAGGGGGCGGCGGCGGTATCGACTC
>DNAU01000172.1:5028-5202 GCA_003491925.1 Chloroflexota bacterium | reverse complement strand
GTCGTCTGGGTCCAGCACTCCGATGAGCAGTTGGTGAGGGGGAGCGACCCCTGGCGGATCGTCGCCGAGCTGACGCCGGGCCACGCAGAGCCGCTCGTCGAGAAGCACTACGGCGACGCCTTCGAGGACACCTCCCTGGAGAGGGTGCTGGCGGGCCTCGGAGTCGGGCGACTC
>DNAU01000172.1:4831-5019 GCA_003491925.1 Chloroflexota bacterium | reverse complement strand
GAGAAGAACTACGGCGACTCGTTCGAGGACACCACCCTAGAGACCGTGCTGTCGGGCCTCAGTGTCGGGCGACTCGTCGTTGTCGGCGCCCAGACCGATGCGTGCATCCGCTCGACGCTCCACGGCGCGTTCGTCAGAGGTTACGACGCAACCCTCGTCAGCGACGCCCACACGACGGAGGACCACAC
>DNAU01000172.1:0-4769 GCA_003491925.1 Chloroflexota bacterium | reverse complement strand
CCGCCGGACCAGGTCATCGCGCACACGAACCTCTACTGGACCTACCAGACGGCCCCAGGACGGCCGGCCGGAACCGTCGAGACCAAGGCCGTGGACTTCAGCGGCAGGTCCTGAGGCCCCTGCGGGCCGGCGGGTAGGAGGTACCGCGGGTCATCGCCCATCAGGCCACCCGGCCCCGTCCCGGGCGTCAGAGAGGCCGGACCATCTCCAGCTCGAGACGCGACGGGTCCTCCTCGCGGATCGGCTGGGTGGCGCCGGTGCGCACGAAGCCGTGGCGCGCGTACAGGGTCTCGGCACGGTCGTTGCCCACCGACACCCACAGGGTCACGGCTCGGTACGAGTGAGCGGCCGCCCACTCGATCACCGCGTCGACGAGCAGGTCGCCCACGCCCCTGCCCCGCCAGTGCGGGTGCACCCACATGCCGACCAGCTCGGCATGGCCCGGCTGGTCGCCCTCGATACCGGCAGCCATCCCCACGTGGCCGTGCGGCACTCGGGCAGCGAACGTGGAGCGGCGCCGCAGACGCTCCCGCCAATCCTCGGAGCTCAGGGACCGCTCCCGGGCCAGGGTGGAGCCGAAGGCGCTGGGAGCGTCGGCCAGGGCGGCCAGGCGGAGCTCGCGGTACGCGGCCCAGTCGGCGGGGGTGAGCCGGACCAGCTCGACCTCGGTCATCGTCACTCGAGTGTACGAGCGGCCGGGGCGGGCACCCGCGGCCGCTCCGGCACCCGCTCCGGGCCTGATGCGACGCCGGCGGCGGCGACGGCGGCGGCCGTAGCGGCCGTAGACTCGACCACTCATGGAGGAGCCCACCCCCCTCACCGTGCCGGAGATCGCCCGTCTGCTCCGGTCGAGCACCACGGCCATCGACGCCGAGGTTCAGGCCGCCTCGCCGGACGTGGTGGGCTGGCACCCCGCCCCGGGCGAGTGGTGCGTCAAGGAGGTGCTGGGCCACCTGATCGAGGCCGATCGGCGCGGCTTTGCCGGACGGATCCAGGTGCTGCTCGACGGTGAGAACCCGGAGCTGGTGGGGTGGGACCAGGAGGAGGTGGCCACGGGCCGGCGCGATTGCGAGAGAGACGCGCGGGAGCTGCTCCGCGAGTTCCTGGGCCAGCGCGAGCGCGGCCTCCGGGTCCTGGACGGCCTCGCCCCGGCGGACCTGGCGCGCAGCGGGCGTCATCCCCGGGTTGGCGAGCTGAGCGTGGGGGATGTCGTCAGTGAGTGGGTCCACCACGACCGCAACCACCTGAAGCAGATCCTCTCCAACGTGCAGGCATACGTCTGGCCGCAGATGGGAGCCGCCCAGGGCTTCAGCGGGGAGTAGGATCCGCCGCTCGGGTCCCGCTGTGCGCCACCATCACCCCCAGCCGCCGGTGGGTCAGCGCCAGCACGGTGTCGTGGGGAACCACGATCTCGCCGCCGTGGGCGGCGACGAGCGCGCGCAGGCCGTCGAAGAGCTCGGACCTCCTCGCCGCATCGAAGAGGAGGTGGTTCGACTGGGTTGTGAGGCGCTCGACGAAACCGTCGGCGGTGAAGGTCTCCGACCACCGATGGATGCGGGTGTGCACCTGCTCGAACAGGCCCGTCGCCCGGATCTCCTGGAGCAGCTCGCCGTGCTCCTGCCGTCGGGTGAGCCCGGGGAATCCCGGGCTCTGGTCGTACAGCTCGGGCGCGAGACGGCGGTAGACCTCCTCGAGCTCGTCGCGCAGCGGCTCACCCCGCCACCGAATCCGGTGCCAGATCAGTGCCAGCGTCCCCCCGGGCGCCAGGACCTGAGCCGCCTTGACGTGGCGCACCGCGGGGTCGACCCAGTGCCACGCCTGAGCCGAGAAGAGCAGTCCGAACGGCTGCGGCTCGACCCACCAGTCCTCGAAGGTCGCCGTCTCGATCCTCACCCGCGGGAAGGCGGCGCAGTTGCGCCGCGCCACCTCCGCCATCTCCGGGCTCGGCTCCAGCGCGAGGATCCGCAGGCCGCGTGATGCGAAGGCCACCGTGGCCTTGCCCGTCCCCGCGCCGACCTCGAGCGCGCGCAGACCATCGCCCTCGACTCCGGCGAAGCCGAGCACGCCGTCGACGAGCTTCGCGCCGTAGCCGGGCCGGGCTCGGTCGTACAGCTCGGCTGCCTCGCCGAAGACGAAGCGCTGCTCTCTCAGCCTGCTCTCCATCGCCCCTCCGGCCTACGTCCGCGGCTGCTCGCGCCCGCTCGCGCCGCCGAGCAGGGAGTCCAGGCTGCCCACCGTCGGCACAGCGATCCACCCCTCGCGCGCGGCGGCCTTGCGCAGATGGTGCGGGATCGGGTGGCAGAGGTCGAGATGGCGTGCGCGGGCGACCAGGGCGCAGACGAGGGCGTCGAAGGCGTGATCGCTGCGAATCACCTCGTCCCACGTCGTCTCGGGTGCCGCGAGCCACGGGCAGCGGCGGCGCAGCGCCGCGGCGACGTCCAGGAGTACCTGCCGGTCCGCACCGCGCTTGTACCCCCGATACCGCAGCCCCCACACCCGCAGCGCGGCTGCCGGGTAGACCTCGACGAACTTCCCAGCCCCACTCCGGTCGATCGGCTCTCCCACCACCTCGCCGAGGATCCGGGCCATCCTCATGGCCGGGTAGGCGATCCGGTCGGTGCTGACGCTGAGGGGCAGCTGCCTGATCTCCGGGTGATCGTGGACCCACCTGTCGGTCTCCCGCCGCGTCAGCCGGTCCATGCCGGCCGTGCCGAAGGGGCGGCCCTCGTGGTGCTCGGCGACCGCGGCCACGAACTCGTCCGGCCAGCCCAGGGGCACATCGAGACCTATCCTGGCCACCGGCTCGGCGAGGACCCCGGCCAGGCCCCCGTCGTCCACTAGGTGCTCAACTCTCGTGATGGTCGCCTCACCGCCATCCCACCGGACCCAGCAGGCCGCCGTCCCCCCCCGGCCGCGAGGCGACGTCCACTCCCACGGTCACCGCGGCTCCGGTCACGCCAGGCACCACGCGCCTCCGCCTCTACCCCACCGCCGCGCGCATCCGCTCGACGATCTCGGTGAGGATCTCGGGTGCCGTGGCGATGGTGGCCCGGACCCACCCCCGCCCCAGCGTTCCGACGTCAGGACCGGGACGGAGCGCGACGCGACCCCGCTCGAGGAACACCCGCGCCGGTTCCTCGGGAAGTCCCAGCTCGGAGCAGTCGAGCCAGGCCAGGTAGGTCCCCCGGGGTGGGACGTAGCCCACCGTGGGGAGCCGGTCGGCCAGGAGATCGGCGAGCAGCCGGCGGTTGCGATCGATGAGCACGAGGAGGTCGTCGAGCCATGGACCGCCGTCTCGGTAGGCGGCGATCGAGGCGATGACACCGAGGTTCCCGGCACCGTAGCCGAGCTCCTCCGGGAGGCGCGCGGCCAGATCGCGCATCGGCGCGGCGGCGGTCACCAGCTGCGCGCACTTGAGCCCCGGGACGTTCCATCCCTTGCTGGCGGAGACGAAGGCGATGCCGTGGGCGTGGGCCTCCGGCAGCGACAGATATGGCACGTGGCGAGAGCCCACCAGGGTGAGCGGCGCGTGGATCTCGTCGGCGAGCACCAGGACCTGGAAGCGCTCGGCGAGCTCGGCGACCCGGCGGAGCTCGACGACGGTGAGCACCAGCCCGGTCGGGTTGTGGGGATTGCAGAGGAGGTAGGCGGATGCTCCCGCGGCGAAGGCCGCCTCGAGCGCGTCGAGGTCCAGAGCGTATCCGGCGCCGGACCGGGTCAGCGGGGCCTCCACCACGCGACATCCCGCGCTCCCGATGTGGGCGAAGAAGGGCGGGTACACCGGCGTGTTGACCACCACCCCGCTCCCGGGCGGTATGGCGGAGCGGAGGACCTCAGTCACACCGGTCATCACGTCGGGGATGAGGCGAACTCCGGCTGGCTCGAGCTGCCACCCGAAGTGTGCGAGGTGGAAGCTCGCGACCGCGGCGGCGAGCTCCGGGTCGGGCGTCGCGTACCCCGTGTCGCCGGCCGCGAGCGCCTCCTGGAGGACGCGCGTCACCGGCTCCGCGAGGGTGACGTCCATCTCGGCGACGAAGGTGGGCAGGACGTCCGCGGGGTAGGCGCGCCACTTGTAGCTGCGCCGGGCGCGGAGCTCGGGGAGGGAGAGCCAGCGTGGGCGGTCCGAGCTCATGGGCTCGATCCTCGGCCGGGACGCTGCGCCGCCCAGCCCGCGGCCAGGCCCCCGAACAGAAAACGCTCCCGGACGTGGTGGCCGTTGCGGGATTCGTAGAGGATGACCTCGGATGCGGTGAACGGCGGCAGGTCGAGGGGTTCCGCCACCTCCCGCCGCCACGCCTGCGGGTCGAAGCGCGGTCCGGGCCGGCCGAGGGTCACGTGGGGTTGGAACGGGCGCGGGTCCACGTCGAAGCCGCATCCACCCACCGCGGCCTGGACACGGGCGGCGAGGCCGGCCAGCGCGTCGGCCTGGTCATCGAGCCCGACCCACAGCACCCGCGCTCTCGGACCGCCGGGGAAGCTGCCGAAGCGGTCCGGCTGCACGGTGAAGGGTGCCTGCCGCGCGGCGATCGGGCGTACCGCGGCCACGACCGCCCCGACCTGCTCGGCGGGGAGCTCGGCGAAGAAGTGGAGGGTGACGTGAGTGGTCGCCGTGTCGACCCAGCGCACCCCGGCGACGCGCTGCCGGAGGGCCTCGATCCGGGCCGCCAGCGGGTCGTGGGCGGGTGGGCCCACGGGCACCGCCAGGAAGGCCCTCAAGGGAGCGCTCCGGTCCGGCCACGACGCATCGGAATCTCCTATGTCAAGCCGCC
>DNAU01000209.1 GCA_003491925.1 Chloroflexota bacterium | reverse complement strand
GCCCTCGAGCAGCGAGTTGCTGGCCAGCCGGTTGGCGCCGTGCACCCCGGTGCGGGCGACCTCGCCGCAGGCGTAGAGGCCCGGCACCGTGGTCGCCCCATCCAGGTCGGTGACCACCCCGCCGATCGTGTAGTGGGCCGCGGGGGCGATCGGGATCGGTCGCTCGACCGGGTCGACGCCGTGTTCGCGGCAGGTGGCGACCACGGTGGGGAAGCGCTCGACGAGCCGCTCCCCGGCCCCCCGGCAGTCGAGGAAGACCGATGCGCTCCCGCTCCGGGTCATCTCCTCCCAGATCGCACGGGCAACCACGTCCCTCGGTGCCAGCTCTCCCCGGGGGTCGGTGTCGAGAAGGAAGCGCCGGCCCGCCGCGTCGACAACCAGGCCCCCCTCCCCCCGGACCGCCTCGCTGATGAGGAACGCCGGCGCCCCGGGCAGGGCGAGCACGGTGGGATGGAACTGGAGGAACTCGAGGTCGGCCACGTCGGCACCCACCTCGTAGGCGAGGGCGAGGCCGTCGCCGGTCGAGCCGGACGGGTTGGTGGTGCTGCGCCAGAGGGCCGCGGCGCCGCCCGAGGCGAGGATGACCGCCCGGGCACCGACCCGCACCCGCGTGCCCGAGCCGAGATCGCAGAGCTCGACGCCCGCGCAGCCGGTCCCGTCGCGCAGCAGGCGGGTGACCGCGTGGTCGGTGACCACGGTGGCCCCGCTCGTGCTCAGCCGCCGCAGCAGGGCACGCTCGATGGCCGCCCCGGTGGCGTCGCCCCCGGCATGCAGGACGCGCGCCCGGCTGTGGGCCGCCTCCTGGTGCAGATCGACGCGGTCGCCGTTGCGATCGAACTCCACTCCCCAGGCGACCAGGTCGGCGACCCGCGCCGGCGCCTCCTCGACCATGAGCCGGACGGCGTCCGGGTCGCAGAGGCCGCGTCCGGCGGCCACGGTGTCATCGAAGTGAAGCTGCGGCGAGTCATCCGGCCCGACCGCGGCCGCGATCCCCCCCTGGGCGGTGGCGGTGCAGCCGTCGTCCGTCGGTCCCTTGCTCACCACCATCACCCTCACCTGGGGGGCCATGGCGAGCGCGGCGGCGAGCCCGGCGACGCCGCCGCCCACAACCACCACGTCGGGGGCCGCGCCGCTCAGCAGCGTGGTTTCGGTCACGAGGCGGTGGCCTCGGCCTGCGCGCGGTTGCGGTCGTCGACCCGCACGATCCGGGGGACGTGCCGGCTCAGCTCGGCGTCCTCGTAGGCGGCGTAGCTGATCACGATCACGCGATCCCCGACTCCACCCAGGTGGGCGATGGCCCCGTTCAACCCCATCTCCCCGGACTCACCCTCGATGGCGTAGGTGACGGCCCGCGATCCGTTGCTAAGGTTGAGGATGTGGACCTGCTCGCCGGGCAGGATGTCGGCGAGGCGCATCAGCTCCCGATCGATGCTGAAGGAGCCCTCGTAGTCCAGGTCGGCGCGCGTCACGGTGGCGCGGTGGATCTTCGACTTGATGACGGTGCGCAGCACGCCTCGCTCCTCTCCGAATCCGGGCTGATGGGGTCAACCCCCCGCACCGACGGCCAGCCTCTCATCGGTCCCCGGCCTGAGCACGTCGATCAGCCGGGTCCCAGCTATTCTAGCAGCGATCAGAATTTCGCACCGAACGCTCACCTGCCGAGCCGGCTCGAAGGTCTCCGCGTCGACCACGGCCACGTAGTCCACGGCCAGGTCGGGACTCTCGGCAAGGCGGCCCAGGATCAGCCGGCGGATGCGCTCGGGATCGGTCTCGCCGGCGCGATGGGCGGCGGCGGCGGCGGCCAGGGCCGCCGGGATGGCCAGGGCCTGACGCCGGGCGGCGGGGTCGAGGCGGGCGTTGCGGCTGGAGAAGGCGAGACCGTCGGAGTCGCGGACGGTGGGGCAGACGACGACCTCGGTGCCGGTGTCCAGGTCGGCGGCGAGGCGGCGCACCACCGCGCACTGCTGGGCGTCCTTCTGGCCGAAGTAGGCGCGGTCCGGGCGGGCCGTGACCAGGAGCTTGGTGACCACCGTGGCCACGCCCTGGAAATGCCCGGGGCGGTGAGCCGCCTCGAGCGTCTCCACCAGCACCCCCCGCAGATTGACCCAGGTGGCGAAACCGTCCGGATACATGGCCTCGGCGGTGGGCGCGTACACCAGGTCCACTCCCAGCTCGGAGCAGAGGAGGAGGTCGGCCTCCAGCGAGCGCGGGTAGCGGTCGAAGTCCTCGCCCGGCCCGAACTGGGTGGGGTTGACGAAGATGCTCACCGCGGTCCGATCGCATTCCGCCAGTGACCTGAGGATCAATGAGCGATGGCCGGCGTGGAGCGCGCCCATGGTCGGCACCAGCCCCAGGCTCTGGCCCGCCGACCGGATCCGAGCGCATTCCCCGCGCAGCTCGGCCGGCGTCCCGAGCGGCGTGAGCCGCCGCGGCTCAGCCATACGAGTGGGCGTCGTCGGGGAAGGTCCCCTCCGCCACCGCCTCCGCGTAAGCGCGGGCGGCCGCCACCGCCTGGTCGCCGAGGGGGGCGAAGACCCTGACGAACTTGGCGAGCGGGTCGCGGGTCAGCCCCAGCATGTCGTTGATCACCAGCACCTGGCCGTCGCAGTCGGGGCCGGCTCCGATCCCCACGGTCGGGATGGTCAGCGAGCGGGTGATCGACGCCGCGAGGCTCCGCGGGACGCCTTCGAGCACCAGGGCGAAGGCGCCCGCCGCCTCCAGCGCCCGGGCATCGCTCTCGATCCGGGCCGCCGCCTCCGCCTCCTTCCCCTGCACCCGATAGCCGCCGAAGAGGTTGACGAACTGGGGCGTGAGACCGAGGTGCCCCATCACCGGGATCCCACGCTCGGTCAGCCTGGACACCAGCGTGACCACCCGACCGCCCCCCTCGAGCTTGACCGCGTGCATCCCGGCCTGGAGGAAGCTCGCCGCGTTGGCGATGGCCTGCTCGTCGGCCGCGTGGTACGAGTTGAAGGGCATGTCGCCGACCAGGAGCTGATCGGGGGCGCCGCGGGCCACCGCCCGGGCGTGGTGGAGCATCTCCTCCATGGTCACCGGCAGGGTGGTCCGGTAGCCGAGCATCACCATCCCCAGGGAGTCCCCGACCAGGAGGACGGGGATCTCCGCCTCGGCGAGGATGCGCGCCGTGGTGTAGTCGTAGGCGGTCAGCACCGCGAACCGCTCGCCACGGCGCTTGCGCTCCAGCAGGCTCGGGATGGTCACGGGCATGTGGGGTCCTCCGTGGCGGCAGGTGGCACGGGGCCGGTGCTCCGCTCCGGCCCGGACGTCGGCACGCCCTGCCTGGCGTGCCGCGTCCTTGGCTCGGCGGCATTGCCACT
>DNAU01000216.1 GCA_003491925.1 Chloroflexota bacterium | reverse complement strand
ACCACTCCTTCGCAGGCAAGAGGCAGCGGCTCGGTGACCTGCTCCTTCTCCTAGGACGTCACGGGCTCCGCTTTCACTTGGAGTCACCGGGTCGGCGCTTGCACCCACTTTGCGGCGTCCCAGTGGATCGCGGGATCGACCTGCAGTGCAATATCTTCGGGTGGCGCGCCCCGGGAACGTGACTTGGTGAGGCGCCTAACGGCGGGCCTTCACGGGGCGGTCGCGGTGACGGCGTAGTCGGTCGGGAAGATCCACTGTGTATCGAAATTCGAGAAGGATCCGATCAGGGAGGCGACCTGCTTCATCGTTTGAGCCACGACGTCTCGCTGATCGTTGAATCCATCTGGCTGGCGGCCCATCATCCATCCGAGGTGCGAGACGAGCTGGGACAACGATGAGAAGGCGTCGTTCAGGGGGAGTATCTGGATATCGACGAACCGAGCTCTGTCGAGCAGGTACCGGAGACCATGCGATGTGTAGCGATAATAGTCGTAGGGTTGCTCATGCAAGTACCAGACCAGGGGGGCGGTCATCCACAACCTGCCACGGGGCTTGAGGAGACGGTGAAACTCGGCTAGCACCGTCCACGGTTCCGGCACATGTTCGATAACCTGGGTGGTGAGGATGGCATCAACGCTCTCATCCTCCAAAGGGATCTTGTCTGCGGGGGCGACGATGTCGGGTGTCCGGTCTGGTGTATAGTTGGATCTTTCCCAGTCGCAGGTCACGTAGTTGACACGGGAGAAGAGCTCTCGGTAAGGGGCGTCGCCGGCCCCGACGTCGAGGAGAGTGGCGCCTGGAGACAGCTCCGTCGCTGCACCCCGCACGAAGTCGAGTATCGGGGTCCGCGCGATGGGGGCCTCGGCTACGAACCGTTGCAGGGTGTCAGAGAGCACATCAGTCACGGAGCGATGGTCCCAACCGTCAGATCTCCGGGCAACCACATCTCACCGCAGTCGGGGGTGAGTCTGACCGCGAGAGGTGTTGCATGTCAAGGGTGTGGCGCATGGCAGCCGACTGGACGATCGACTGCGTTAGACCTAGCCTGAGAGAGGGGACGCGGCTCCACGCGCGTTGTAGCCTCAGGCGGCGACACGGACTGGGGGCCGCCGCGAAGACGATGACGGCCGTCAGCGTCTCGGGCGGCCCTGAGCCACCGGAGTGCCAGCGTAGGTGCTCACCGGTACGTGGCCACCGCCCTGTATCACGATGTCAAGCACCTGCGGGTGGAGGTGGCCGACCTGCGGCGCCGGCTCGACCTGATCCAGTCGGGGACGTAGCTGTTCGCCGCTTCGGCGTGGGTTCACCAACCGTGTGACCGTGATCGTAGATCGTCGCCTCGGACAACTGTTTGACGCGACGACAGCGTTGACCCCGATCGCTCAGGGCGGGAGCGGATGCAGGGCGACCGGCTTGCCCCGAGCCTGGACCATCGGTTTCTAGTTGCGGGCAGCCGGGGTCGGGTTGGGGTCTCGCTGACCCTTCGGCTCGCTCCAGCCCGACCCGGGGCAGAGCACCCCGCCAAGCGAGGGCCTCTGGGCGCATCTGCTATCGTCGGCGGCCTGATGGGACCCGGGGGCCATTTCACCGTCGTCACCCTCCCCGCGTACAAGGCGGAGGACACCCTGGAGCGGACGATCGGCGCCCTGCCGGAGGGCTCCGCCGACCACCTCCTGCTGGTGGACGACGCCTCCCCGGACGGCACCGTTGACGTCGCCCGGCGGCTCGGCATCGACGTCCGGGTCCACGATCGCAATCGGGGGTATGGCGGCAACCAAAAGACCTGCTACCGCGAGGCGCTGGACCTCGGGGCCACGGTCATAGTCCTGCTCCACCCCGACTACCAGTACGACCCCTCGGCCGTCCCGGCCCTGGTGGCCCCCATCGTGGCGGGGGTCGCCGACTTCACCTTCGGTTCCCGGTTCGCCTGCACCGGGAATCCGAGGGCTGGCGGCATGCCCCTCTACCGCTACTGGGGCAACCGCTTCAGCACCATCACCGAGAACCTGCTGCTGGGCACCCACTTCACCGAGATGCACTCGGGCATGAAGGCGTACAGCCGCCACTTCCTCGAGTCGATCCCCTTCGAGACCTACTCGGACGACTTCGTCTTCGACACCGAGATCCTGGTGGCCGCCGTCGTGGGCGGATTCCGCATCCAGGAGGTGGCCATCCCCACCCGGTACACCCGGGAGTCGTCGTCGATCAACGTCGGCCGGTCGCTGGAGTACATCCAGCGCAGCTTCGAGGTCTGCTGGCGGGCTTCGGGAACCCGGCGCCGCCAGCGTCGGCGGGAGAGCGTGGGCCGGCCGGACTGACCCCGAGGACACTCCGCAGTCCGCCCGTCCTCCACCGCATCCCCTGGCCCCGACGGCTCGCCGGCTCAGTCGCCCGGGTCACGGCCCCGGCGGCCTCGGCGCGTCATGGCAATTTCCGGCTCTTCGACCCGGCTCATCCCACCCGTCTGATGCCCCTGCTCACCAGAGCGCATCCACCGAAGTCGTCGAACACCCGTTCATCGACGCCCACCTAGGCTGCACGGCTTTTGAGAT
>DNAU01000043.1:282-4423 GCA_003491925.1 Chloroflexota bacterium | reverse complement strand
CTTCAATCCGGTCCGAGCGAGGACTTGCTGGATCTCTTCGATGAAGGTGCCCCTCTGGAGCTGCTTCGCCGAGACGTTGACGGCGACCGCGATGTCCCTGCCCGACCCATGCTCGGGCCAGCGGCGGGCCTCGACACAGGCTCGCTCGAGCACCCAGAGACCGATGGGAGCGATCAGCCCCGTCTCCTCGGCGAGGGGGATGAAGTCGTCCGGCTGCACCAGCCCATAGCGCGGATGCCGCCAGCGCAGCAGCGCCTCGGCGGCCACCACCTCGCCGGACGGAACTTCGAAGATCGGCTGGTACTGGACCAACAGCTCGTCGCGCTCCAGCGCCCGGTGGAGATCCGCCTTGAACTCGTGCCGGCTGAGGACGGCGGCGTGCATACTCGGGGCGAACACCTCCCAGCGGCCCTTGCCGAGCCCTTTGGCGGTGTACATGGCCTCGTCGGCGTCGCGGAGGATCCCCTCCGCGCCGAGCTCTCCGGCCTCTCTGGTGGCGATGCCGATGCTGGCTCGGACCATGACCTCGGCGCCCATGACATGGAACGGTTCTCGGAGCCGGTCGACGATGCGGCTGGCCACGGCGATCGCCGCCCGGCTATCGGCCGCGCCCCGCACGAGCACCGCGAACTCGTCGCCTCCGAGCCGCGCGGCGAGGTCTCCGGGACGGATGCAGTCAGCCACCCGGCCGGCCACCGCGCGGAGCAGTTCGTCACCGACCACGTGTCCCAGACTATCGTTCACGGTCTTGAAGTCGTCGAGGTCGATGAAGAGCACGCCGACCCGCTCTCTCCCCTCGGCAAGAGCGTCGCGGACCTTGGTCTGGAAGAGAGCGCGGTTGGCCATCCCGGTCAGGGGATCGTGGAGGGCCTGGTGACGCAGTTGGTGCTGGAGGTCGCGGAGCTGGCGGAGGGAGTGCTCGAGGCGACCGTTCTCCAAAGTGCTCCCGGTGTGCGCCGCGAGCATCTCGAAGAGGCGCAGGTCCTCGCCGTCGAAGGTGCTCACCTCGCCCAGCCGGTTTCCGACCACCATCAGGCCGATGGGCCGCGTCTCGCCGCGCAGGACCGCGACCATCCCGTCGCGGATTCCCTGCATGGTCAGGAAGTGCAACCGGTCCGGGTCAGTCGAGTCCGGATCGAGGATGGCGGGTGCGGCGGAGACCATCCGGGCGATGAGCCTCTGGTTGTTCGGATCGAGATCGACCGGGCGCATCGGCTCGCTCCCGTGGCCGTTCACCCCGGTGCGGACGATCACGTCGCCGTCACGGGTGGGGAAGATGATGACCTCCGCCATCTCCACGCGGAAGGTCTCACGGGAGCCCTTGAGAACCTCGAGCAGCGCCTGGTCGAGGTCCCCTCCGTGGTGGAGCTGGCGGCTGGACTCGTAGAGGAACGCGACCTGCTGGCGATTCTCGCGCTCCGAGACGTAGGCACGGTAGGAGAGTGCGACGCCGGCCACCGGGACGACCATCAGCCAGACGACCTGGGGGTGGAACCACATCAGGTTGACGACGATCAACGCCAGGCAGGCGTTGATCATGGTGCCGAGCATGGCCAGACCGAAATTGGCGGCCATGCCGCTCCGATCAACGGATCCCTCGGAGAGGAAGATGGCCACCACGAAGGTGGCCGTCTGGATGCTGCCGGCCACGGCCACTGCGGCCAGGGCTGCGAGGCAGGCCTCGATGCTGGTGGGATTGCCGTGCGGGGAGAGCCACGCGAAGAGCGCAACCGCCACGGCGGCGCCCACTGTGAAGTTGCTGAGGTTGAAGGCCAGCTTCAGCCAGGACTGCCGCCGGTGCAGGGTAAGCGCCACGGCGGCGCCGAGGAGGTAGGCGAGAACCACGGTCAACGGCCTGTCGAAGAAGAGGCCGATCACCAGCGGGACCTCGCTCAGCGAGAAGGACTGGGCCTCGCGCCGGAACTGGACGTGGACGACGCAGATCTCGGCCACGCAGAAGAGCCCGGCGAGCAGCCACCACGGGACCGTGAAGGGGGAGGTGCGCTCCGGGAGCGGGACGATGGCTGCGGCGGCGAGCGCGGCGGCGACGGCGAGGGCGGCGGTGAGGAGGGGCACCCGACCCACGCGCGCGGTGAGCCGGGTCAGGCCCGTGCGTCTCAGCCCCGCCGCTCCCGGCATTCGCGGCCCCCGGTTCACGGTTCAGGGCCCATCACGAACACCCGGCCACGAATCGAGGAGATCATCACCATCTGCACTACGACCAGCTGACAGCAGACCACGACGTCCCGGACCACGACGTCCCGGACCACGACGTCCCCGACCAGGAGGTGCCTGACCAGGATGTCCCTGACCAGGAGGTCCCGCTCCAGGCTCCCGAGGGGGTGGTGACCTCCGCCCAGGGGACTCCGGCCCAGGAATCCGAGGTCCAGGCCGCGTACGCCCAGCAGGCGCCGACGGTGCGCCACACCCAGTGGCTGCCGGACCAGACAGCGCCATTCCAGGTCCCACCGGACCAGCTGTCCGCATCCGCCTCTGCCGCGGCCAGCGATGCCGTGTCCACCGTGTCTCCAAAGATGTCCTGCTCACCGGAAAGAACGACCCCGTCCAGCGTGACGTGGAGGGAGCCGCGGGCGGCCTCCAGGCTGCCGGTGCCGGTGGATTCCGGGTAGCCCTGAACGGTGGCGGGCAGGCTGGCCTGGACAGCGGCCGCGGCTGTGGCCTCGCCATTACCGGCCACTCGCGACGACGCGCCGGCCACCGGTGTTGCCGTCGAGGTGAGCAGCGCCTTGATCTGGTCGGGCGTCGCCGCAGGATGCTCCTGGACCAGGAGCGCGGCGAGCCCGGAGACCACGGCAGTGGCCTCCGAGGTCCCGCTGCCGAGGAACCAGCGGCTGCCGACCTCAGCGGTCGAGCCGTACTCGTCGTCAATCACCGACCCGGGGTCCCGGAGGCTCTCGATCGAGGTGCCGGGCGCCACAAGGTCGGGGCTGCGGCTGGAGCCGCCGGCGCTGGAGAAGGGGGCGACGGCAAGCGTCGACCCGCTCCCCTGGCTGGCACCCACCGCGATGACGTAGGGGTCGCTCGCGGGGTCGTCAAGCTGGGTGGAGCTGGGCCCTTGGTTCCCGGCCGCTGCCACGACCACGATGCCGTCATGCCAGGCCACCTCCGCTGCGTACGCAAGCGGGTCGATCAGGTACGACTGGGTGCTGTCCGTGCCGAAGCTGAGGTCGAGGACGCGGATGTTCAGCCCGGGGTCGTCGCGGTTCATCACCACCCAGTCGATGGCCGCCAGGACCTGGGAGACGTCCACGGCCCCGTTGGCGCCGCCCACCTTGACGTTGACGATGTGGGCGTTGGGAGCGATGCCCAGGAAGTCGCTGCTGTCACCGGCGTAGTCGTCGGGGGTGGTGCCCGGGTCACGCCCGGCGATGATCCCGGCCATGAAGGTTCCGTGGCCGTAGGCGTCAAGACGGCGCAGCGATGCGTTGGCGTTGTCGAACGACAAGTCGGGACCGTTGACGATCTGACCGGGCCTGTCCAGTCCCTCAACGGGGGTGACCCCCGTGTCGATCAGTGCCACTCCGACTCCAGAGCCCGTGTAGCCATCCTCCCATGCCTGATCGACCCCCAGCGCCTGCTCCACGTTGTAGAGCGAGCCCGGGTCCGTGGTCGGCGAATACGAGGCCGAGGCAAGCTGCACCGGCCCGTCGGGGGTCACCTCAACGATCCCCGGCTGAGCGCTGAGCCACCTCAGAGCCGAGGCCGGCACCTCGGCGGCGCTGGCGGTGATCAGCGGTATTTGCTCGGTGACCCGCCCGCCAGCCTCAGCGATGTCCTGACCGACGACGGACTGGCTTCCGGGCGCTCCCCGGACGATGACCGGTACTGGAGCCGACGCAGAGCCCGCCGGGAGCGGCGCAGCCGCCACTGACAGGGTGGCTGAAGCGATCGCAACGCCGGCGGTGAGGAGGCCGGTCGCCATGACCCGGCTTCTCTTCTTGTCGTTCCAACTCAGCAGCGAGAGCGGAAGCACTTCCCCACACCTCCAGTTCCACCTGCACGGGCCCCCCGGCGGGCCCCCACCAGCTACCGAGGCTACGCACCGAACGTAGCAAGCGATCTAATCATCCTGTAACAGAACGCCGACATCGGAGAAATCGCCGATGATTCGGTCACAGAT
>DNAU01000043.1:0-202 GCA_003491925.1 Chloroflexota bacterium | reverse complement strand
GGTCACAGATCGCCGATGGACATTGCTCGCCGGGGAGCGCCGAGCCCGGCTCAGCAAGCAAGCCAGAAGTCTTGACGTATAACCGTCAAGTCGTCAAAATGGTGACCATGGCGATGGCTCGACGCAAGACCACCGTTTATCTCGATGCGGACGTCGTCCGCGCCTCGAGGGTGCTCGCGGCCCGCACCGGTCAGCACGAGTA
>DNAU01000344.1:4489-8107 GCA_003491925.1 Chloroflexota bacterium | reverse complement strand
TCTCATGCAGAGTGGCTGAGGGTTACGGGCCCGATGAAGCCACGGCAACCGGATCAGGAACCAGCCTGATCATATGGTGTCAATTCCCGCCCGGTTTGCGGGGGACATGAGATCTCGGTGGACAATTGCCTCGTCCCAAATCCCGGATGAGGCATTCGTGTTTTTAGGCGCGCCTGGGTTGCTTAAATAAGCTGCTTAAATAAGCCCAGCGCAGCCAGCGGGAGAAACATCATGCATTCGCGAATTTACTTTGATCATTCCGCCACCACGCCACTGGATCCCCGGGTGCTCACGGCAATGGGGCCATTTCTGGGCGGAGCATTCGGCAATCCTTCGAGCCTGCATCAGGAGGGCCGCCTGGCCCGCGAGGCGATCCAGACGGCGCGCGCGCAAGTCGCGTCTCTGATTGGTGCCGCGCCGGAAGAAATCATTTTCACCGGCAGCGGCACCGAGGCCGACAACCTGGCCCTCCGCGGGGTGCTGGAGCGATGGGGTCCGGAGCGGGGCCGCCACCTGGTGGTCAGCGCGGTCGAGCACGAGGCGGTCCTGGCCACCGCGGACGCGCTCGCCGGGGCCGGCCGGGCCGAGCTGACCGTGGTCGGCTGCGATCGCAGCGGCCGGGTCGATCCCGCCGAGGTGGCTGCCGCGATCCGGCCCGACACGGTCCTGGTGTCCGTGATGCTCGCCAACAACGAGATCGGCACCGTCGAGGACGTCGCCTCGATCGCCGGCGCCGTCCGCGCCCGCAACCCGCGGGCGCTGGTCCACACCGATGCGGTCCAGGCCCTGGGCCGGCTCCCCCTGGGACTCGACGCCCTCGGGGTGGACCTGATCAGCCTCAGCGCCCACAAGGCGTACGGCCCCCAGGGGGTGGGTGCGCTGGTGGCGCGACACGGCGTCTTCCCGGCGGCCCAGCTCACCGGCGGCGGCCAGGAGCGCGGCCGCCGCAGCGGTACCGAGAACGTCGCCGGCGTCGCCGGCTTCGGGGTGGCCGCCGACTTGGCGGACCGGCGGCGGGAGACCGACGTCGCGGGGCTGGTCAACCTCACTGGTCGGCTGACCAACCTACTCACCGCAATCCCCGGGGTCGAGCCCACCGGCGATCGGACCCGCCGGCTCCCCGGCCTCTGCAGCTTCGTCGTGGCCGGATGTCGCAGCGATCTTCTGCTCGCGGTCCTCGACGAGCTGGGCGTCTGCGCCTCGGCGGGGAGCGCCTGCTCCAGCGGGGCGCCGGTCCCCTCCCACGTGCTGGCCGCCATGGGCTTTGGTGAGCTCTCCGGCTGCGCGCTGCGGCTGGCGCTGGGCCGCTCGACCACCGAGGCCGACGTCGACGTGGCCGCCGCACGGGTCGAGCGGGCGGTCAGCCGCATCCGCTCGGCGGGGTCGGCGGCCGGCTCGGCGGCGGCAGCCGCTGCCGGGTGAGCCCCTGAGCCGGGACGGCAGTGACCGGCCCGGACCGCGTACAATTCCCGGTATGACAGTCGGGATTCCGGCGACGGCCTCGTTCAGCATGCGGGTGAGCTCCAAAGCTCACTACGGCCTGCGGATGATGACCGAGTTCGCCCGGGCCTATGGAAGCGGTCCGATGAGCCTTGCGGAGGTCTCCCGGATCGAGCACCTGCCCCTCTCCTACCTCGAGCAGCTCGCCGCCCAGCTCCGCCGTGGCGGGCTGGTCGAGTCCACCCGCGGGGTGCACGGCGGCTACCGCCTGACCCGCCACCCTGCCCTGATCTCGGTGCTCGAGGTGGTCGAGGTGGTCGAGGGAGAGGTGTCACCGGTGGAGTGCGTCGCCCACGATTACGTCCCGGGCAGCTGCATCCGGGAGGGGGACTGCGCCTCCCAGCCGCTCTGGCGCCGGCTCAAGGCGTCGATCGACGCCGTGCTCAGCCAGACCACCCTCGCCGAGCTGGTCGCCGACCACGCCCTCGTCAGCAGCTTCGCCCCGCTGCCCGTGCTCCCCGACCGGGGGCGCCGGGGGGCGGTTCAGGAGGTGGCCCATGCCTGAGACCGCCGGGGGGGCCCAGGTCGTGGTCGCCGGTAGCGGTGCCGTCGTCGCCCCGACCACCGAGCTCCACGTCGACGGCCTCCGGGTCGCGGTGGAGGGCAAGCCCATCCTGGACGGCGTGGACCTGCGGGTCCCGGTCGGAGAGGTGCACGTCCTGATGGGGCCCAACGGGTCGGGTAAGTCCACCCTCGCCTACAGCCTGATGGGCCACCCCAAGTACAAGGTGACCGGCGGGTCGGCCAGCTTCGACGGCCAGGACCTGCTCGCCCTCACCCCCGACCGCCGGGCCCAGCTCGGGCTCTTCCTCTCCTTCCAGAACCCGATCGCCATCCCCGGGGTGACCAC
Source organism: Chloroflexota bacterium (assembly GCA_003491925.1). Classification (GTDB taxonomy): domain Bacteria; phylum Chloroflexota; class Dormibacteria; order Aeolococcales; family Aeolococcaceae; genus Changshengia. Next base: position 5,757 of record DNAU01000344.1, on the reverse strand, counting down.
CGTCAACTTCCTCCGGGCCGCGCTGCGCGCCCAGGGCAAGGAGCTTCCGGCCCGGGAGTTCATCGCCCGCCTGGGCGAGGAGATGGGCTCGCTCCGGATGGACGCGAGCTTCCGCGGCCGCTACATCAACGACGGCTTCTCCGGCGGGGAGAAGAAGCGGGCCGAGATCCTCCAGCTCGCCATGCTCGAGCCCCGGCTCGCGATCCTCGACGAGCCCGACTCCGGACTCGACGTCGACGCCCTGCGCATCGTCGCCGAGGGCGTCCTCCGGGTCATGGAGAAGAGCGAGGGGCGGATGGGCGTGCTGCTCATCACCCACTACTACCGGATCCTCGAGAACCTCACCCCGGATCGGGTCCACATCATGCACCAGGGGAAGATCGTGGACAGCGGCGGGCCCGAGCTGGCCCACGTGATCGAGCGCGAAGGGTACGACCCCTACATCACCGCGACCAGCCCCACGGGGCCGGAGGTCTCACGCCGATGACGGTCCAGGCCCACGAGCTGACCAAGGACTACAAGTATGGCTTCCACGACGCCGACGTCTCGGTCTTCCGCACCGAGAAGGGGATCTCGCCGGAGGTGGTGGCGGCCATCTCCGCCCACAAGGCCGAGCCGGAGTGGATGCTCAAGTTCCGGCTCAAGGCGCTGGCCCACTTCTTCAAGCGGCCGATGCCCAACTGGGGCGCCAATCTCTCCGGGATCGACTTCGACAACATCTACTACTACATCAAGCCGGTCGACGAGATGGGCCGGAGCTGGGACGACGTCCCCGACTCGATCCGCAACACCTTTGACCGGCTGGGAATCCCCGAGGCGGAGCGGAACTTCCTGGCCGGGGTGTCCGCCCAGTACGACTCGGAGGTCGTCTACCACAGCATCCGGGCCGACCTCGAGAAGCTCGGGGTGCTGTTCAGCGACTGCGACACCGGGCTGCGCGACCACGAGGAGCTCTTCAGGCGCTACTTCGGCACCGTGATCCCGCCCAACGACAACAAGTTCGCGGCCCTCAACAGCGCGGTGTGGTCGGGCGGCTCCTTCGTCTACGTCCCCAAGGGGGTGCGCGTCGAGATCCCGCTCCAGGCCTACTTCCGGATCAACAGCGACAACATGGGCCAGTTCGAGCGGACCCTGATCATCGCCGACGAGGACTCCTACGTCCACTACATCGAGGGCTGCACCGCCCCCACCTACTCCAACGACTCGCTGCACGCCGCGGTGGTCGAGATCATCGCCGAGCGGGGGGCCCACGTCCGCTACACCACCAT
>DNAU01000344.1:0-4367 GCA_003491925.1 Chloroflexota bacterium | reverse complement strand
TCACCAAGCGGGCCATCGCCAAGCAGAATGCCACCATCGAGTGGATCGACGGCAACCTGGGCTGTCTCGCAGGTGGGACACGGGTCTTCACCAACAACGACGTCAAGACGATCGAGGAGGTCCGGCCGGGGGACGTGGTCTACAGCCTGACCCCGGAGTTCGAATGGTCACGCCAGCGCGTGGTCGCCACCAGGGCCAATCCCCCGCGACAGACCTATCGGATGACCACGGTCGACCACCGCGAGGTGGTCGCCACCGACAACCATCCCTTCCTGGTGCTGCGCAAGGCCGGCCGGCTGCGCTCGGTGCAGTGGCTGCGGCTGGATGACATCAACGTGGGCGACGAGATCGCCATCTCGGGGCTGATTCCGGACCATGGACAGCCATACGAGCTGCCGGTGCCAGTTCGTCCGATGTGGTCCCGCAACCCATTCCGGGCGCCCGGAGCGAGCAATCCCGATCTCATGTGGCTGCTCGGTTTCTACCTCGGCGACGGGCTCAAGGAGGCCGCTCGGGTCATCTTCTGCGTCCCCGAGAGCGACCCGGCTGAGCCCCGGATCCACGAGGTCCTGGCCTCCCAGTTCGGCATCCAGACGACCAGCCGCCAGCGCGTCCAGCTCCGGGTCAACTCGGTGGCGCTCTGCCGCTTCCTGGACACCATCGGCTTCGGCGGCAACGCCGTCACCAAGCGCCTGCCTGAGTGGGTGTACACGATTCCCTTCGACCAGAAGCGAGCCCTGATCGACGGCTACATCGCCGCGGATGGCCACATCCGTGCCAACCACAAGAACGTCTCTCTGACCAGCGTCAACCGCGACCTCCTCGAGGATGTCAAGGCGCTGGCTCTCTCGTGCGGGCTCAATCCGCTCAAGATCAGCAAGTGGTCGCGGCGGGAGCTGAAGCCGCTGGGCATCGAGGAGAAGCTCTACGAGCACTACTTCCTCTACTTCGGCGAGAGCCGCCCGGAGGCCCCCGTCTACTTCTCCGAGGTCATGAAGATCGAGGAGGGCGAGGTGGTGCCGACCTTCGACATCGAGGTGGAGGGCTCGGCGAACTTCATCGCCAACGGCGTGGTGGCCCACAACTCCAAGGTCACGATGAAGTACCCCTCGATCTACCTGATGGGCGAGGGAGCCCACGGGGAGGTCCTCTCGGCCGCCTTCGCCGGGACCGGCCAGCACCAGGACGCCGGCAGCAAGTGCATCCACGTGGCCCCCAACACCACGAGCAACGTGGTCAGCCGCTCGATCTCCAAGGGGCGCGGGCGCACCTCCTACCGTGGCCACATCAAGGTCCTGCCCAAGGCGACCAACGTGAAGGCCAACGTCCGCTGCGACGCGCTGCTGCTCGACGAGGAGTCGCGCAGCGACACCTACCCCTACATGGACATCGAGAACCCGGACGTCACCTTCGGTCACGAGGCGACCGTCTCCAAGGTCGGCGAGGACCAGATCTTCTACCTCCAGTCCCGGGGCATCGACGAGCAGCAGGCGACCGCCCTCATCGTCAACGGCTTCTTCGAACCCTTCGTCAAGGAGCTGCCGATGGAGTACGCGGTCGAGCTGAACCGCCTGCTGGCGCTCTCGATGGAGGGGTCGATCGGGTGACCGAGGCAGCGACCGCCGCCGGCGCGGTCAGCCGGGAGAGCCTGGACGCGCGCCTGGCCACGAGCCCGGGATGGCTGGCGGATCGGCGCAACGCCGCCTGGGACGCCTTCACCGCGATGCCCGCGCCCTCGTCCGCGCGTGACGAGGACTGGCGCCGCACTGACATCGGCCGGCTCCACCTCGACCGCTTCGGCCCGGCCGGGCCCGCCGCCCCCGGGTTGCTCGAGCTGGCCCGAAGCCGCCACGCCACCGCGCTCCCCGGGGCGGCTCTGCTCGTCAGCGAGCCCGCCGGGACGGTCACGATCGACAACGCGGAGGCGCTGCTCGCCCAGGGGGTGATCATCTCGTCCCTGGAGGAGGCGGCCGAGCGCCACCCGGAGCTGGTCCAGCGCGGCCTCTCGGGGATCGGGATTGACGACTCGTACTTCGCGGCGCTCTGGAACTCGCTCTGGCTGGGCGGAGCCTTCGTGTACGTCCCCGCCGGGGTGCAGGCCATGACCCCGGTCTGGGTCAGCCACCTGGCCGCCGGCGCCGATGCCGCCGCCTTCCCCGCCACCGTGGTGGTGCTCGACGGACACGCCTCGCTCACCCTGGTCGAGGACCTGGTCGGCCCTGCGGCGGACCCGGCCGCGCGCGTCTCGGTGGCGGTGACCGCCCTCCAGCTCGGCGACGACGCCCGCCTCGACGACATCCCGGTCCAGCAGCTCCCCCCCGCCACCTGGCACTTCGCGCTCCGCCGCGCGAGCTGCGGCCCGTCCGCCCACTACCGCCTGCTGGGGGCGACCCTGGGGGCGCGACTGCAGAAGTCGTACTGGGACGTGATCCTGGACGGGCGCGGCGCCGAGGCGGACATCCTCGCCGTCTGCTTCGCGGACGCCGACCAGCACCTCGACCACCAGTCGCTGCAGCTCCACCGCGGTCCCGACACCCGGAGCAACCTGCTCCTCAAGGTCGCCGCGCGGGATCGCGCCCAGAGCGTCTACGGCGGCCTGATCGACGTCGAGCCGGGGGCGATCCACGCCGACGGCTATGTGGTCAACCGCAACCTCCTGCTCAGCCAGGGGGCCAGCGCCAGCGGGGTCCCGCGGCTGGAGATCAAGGCCAACGACGTCCGCTGCGGGCACGGGACGACGGTGGGCCACGTGGACGACGAGGAGCGCTTCTACCTGATGGCGCGCGGCATCCCCGCCGACGAGGCCGAGAGGCTGGTGGTCCGCGGCTACTTCGCCGACGTCCTCGACCGCCTCCCCATCGAGTCGACCCGGGACTGGCTGGTCTCGCTGCTCGACTCCGAGATCGGCGACCGGGGACCGAGCCGCTTCGGCGAGGCGGGCTGACCGTGGTGGGCGCATGGGTCACGGTCGCCCGGGTGACCGACATCCCCCCCGGCCACGCGGCTCGGGTCGAGATCGACGAGGTGCCCATCGCCATCTTCAACGTCGAGGGGGAGCTGCACTGCATCGACGACACCTGCACCCACCAGGAGGCCTCGCTCTCGGAGGGCGACCTCGACGTCGAGCGCTGCGCCATCGAGTGCCCGCTGCACGGCTCCGGCTTCGACCTGCGCACGGGTGACGCCATCACCCTGCCCGCGGTGGAGCCAGTGCGCGTCCACCGCGTGGAGGTCAGCGACGGCATGATCCGGGTTGCCCTGAGGGACTGAATCAGCATGGCTGCGACCGCCGAGCCCACCACCGCCCCGCCCCTGGACCTGGACCGGCTCCGCGCCGACTTCCCGATCCTGGAGCGCCAGGTCAACGGCCACCGGCTCGTCTACCTGGACTCGGCGGCCACCTCCCAGAAGCCGCGCCAAGTTCTGGACGCAATCGACCATTACTATCAGACCAGCAACGCCAACGCCCACCGCAGCGTGCACCGGCTGGCCGCCGAGGCCACCGAGCTCTTCGAGCAGGCCCGCACCCGGGTCGCCGGCTTCATCGACGCCGACCCCGAGGGCGTGGTCCTCCTGCGCAACACCACGGAGGCACTGAACCTGGTCGCCGCCTCCTACGCCCGGGAGCTGCTCCAGCCGGGTGACCGGGTGGTGCTGACCCTGATGGAGCATCACAGCAACCTGGTGCCCTGGCAGCTCGCCGCCCAGCGGGCCGGGCTGCGGCTCGCCTTCATCGGCGTGACCGACGAGGGCCGGCTCGACCTCTCCGACCTCGACGAGCTGCTCAGCCCGCCCACCCGGCTGCTGAGCGTCACCCATCAGTCCAACGTCCTGGGCACCATCAACGACGTGGCGGCGCTGGCCGCCGAGGCCCACCGCCGCGGCGTGCTGGTCTGCGTCGACGCGGCCCAGGCGGTGCCCAGCATGAGGGTCTCGGTGCGCGAGCTGGACGCCGATTTCTACGCCTTCTCCGGCCACAAGATGTGCGGTCCGATGGGGATCGGAGTGCTCTGGGCCCGACCCGAGCTGCTGGAGCGGATGCCCCCCTTCCTGGGCGGCGGCGAGATGATCGCCAAGGTGGAGCTGGAGAGCTCCACGTGGAACGAGGTCCCCCACAAGTTCGAGGCCGGGACGCCTGACGTTGCCTCGGCGGTCGGCCTGGCCGCGGCCTGCGACTACCTGGACGGGGTGGGCCTGGAGCTGATCCGCGCCCACGAGCAGGGGTTGGTGCGCCACCTCTTGGACGTCCTCGACGAGTCGGGGGCCACCGTGTACGGCCCCCGCGACGTCTCCATCCACGGAGGCGCGGTGAGCTTCAACGTCGCCGACGTCCACCCCCACGACACCGGCACCGTCCTCGACCGCCT
>DNAU01000238.1 GCA_003491925.1 Chloroflexota bacterium | reverse complement strand
TCGTTCATCTGGCAGCCGATGTGCCAGAGATGGACACGGGGAGGCCGGCCGAGCACCGGGACGATCGGCCGCCGGGGCTCCGGGCGCTGGAGCAGCGGGATCGCCTGGAAGCCGCGGGCGGAGGGGCTGAGCAGCGGGGCTGGAGCGGGCATCGGAGCCCTGACAGGGTATCCCGTGCGGCGGAGCGAGGGCCGCGGCGCCGCCGCGCGGCGCATGCCACAATCGAGCTGCCCGTGGTCCAGGTGCTCGCGATCGTGCTGGTGGTCCTCATCTTCGCCATCCCGATGGGGCTGAGGCTGTGGGCCCTGCTGCGCCATCGGGGTCCGACGGACGCCGATCCCGACCTCGTTCAGCGCTGGGCCACGCACCTCTATCGATGGGACCGCGAGGATTACCGGGGGAATCGCGAGGATTGAAGCCGCGGCGGCGGCGCCTGAGCGGTGTCGGGCGCGGGCGGGCCAGGTGCTGAGAGGGGCATCGGGAGCGGGCGCATACTTGCCGCGTGTGGTGGGAGATCGTGGTGGTGGTCCTCATCGCGGGCGCCGCTCTGGCCGGCTACCGGTGGCTGGGTGGGGGGTTCCGGGGCGACCTCCGGCGGCGGAGACGAGAGGGCGCGGACCCCGAGAGCCTCGCGCCCGCCGCCCGAGCCCGCCACTACCGGGATGACTGAGGGCTGACGCCAGCCGCCGGAGCGGCCACACCGGGGTGGTCGCGGCGTGCAACGATAACGCGGTGAGATCGCCCTCATCATCATCGCGGCGCTCGCCGTGCTCTTCGTGGTCCTGATCTGGGTCAAGGCGGAGCAGCCGGAGAACGAGGGGGCGAGCCTCGGCCACAACTCACCCTGGCCCGATTCCGTCTTCGGTCCCTCCGTGCTCAGACCGCAGCTCGGCAGCCCGGAGACGCTGGAGAGCCACTCCGACCCCGAGTGGGTCGACGCGGAACTGAGGCGCTCGGAACAGCACCGCCACCGCGAGAGCGGGGACTGAGCCCTGGGCCGGGCGCTGACCCGCCGGTCAGCGCGATTCGATCAGGAGCCGCATGCCGGTGCGTTCCTCGCCATCTATCGAGATGTCGATGAACGAGGGGATGCACACCAGGTCTATCCCTCCCGGGGCGACGTAGCCCCGGGAGATGGCGATCGCCTTGATGGCCTGGTTGATCGCGCCGGCACCGATGGCCTGCACCTCCACCCGCTGCTGGCTGCGGATCACCCCTGCGATGGCTCCGGCCACCGAGACCGGTTTGCTGCTGGCCGAGACCTTGAGGATTTCCACGAGCGCTGCCCTGCCCTATGTGGGCGGTTGCTGAGTTCCCTGCTACGACGAAAGCATAGTCGTGAGTGAGGATTGTCCTCACCCAACGTCGGCGTCCGGGGCCCGCGACCCGATTGTTACGAAGGGTCCGACCCGGGCACCCTCGCGACGCCGGTCACTTGGCGTATTCGATGCTCCTGGTCTCGCGGAGCACCACCACCTTGATCCGGCCGGCGTAGCTGGCTTCCGCGTGGAGCCGCTTGGCGATCTCACGAGCCATGATCTGCGCTCGGTCGTCGTCGACCTCCTGGGGCTTGACCATCACCCGGAGCTCCTTGCCCGCCTGGATGGCGAAGCTCCGCTCGACCCCGGGGAGCTCGTCGGCGATCTGCTCCAGTCGCTCGAGCCGCTTGATCGATGAGGCGAGCGTCTCCCGGCGTGCGCCGCGCCGCGAGGCGGTGATGGCATCCGCGGTCATCAGCACGAAGGCCCCGATGGTGCGCGGCTCCTCGTCGTAGTGATGCGCCCGGACCGCGTGGACCACGGCCGCCGGCCGGCCGAGGCGGGCCAGGATCTCGCCGCCGATGATGGCGTGCGATCCCTCGACGTGCTGCTCCACCGCGTGGCCGATGTCGTGGAAGAGGCCGATCTCGCGCGCCTCCTGGACGTCGTAGCCGATCTCGGCGGCGATCATCCCCGCCACCGCCGCGGTGTCCTTGCTGTGCACCAGCACGTTGGCCCCGTAGGCGCTGCGGTAGCGGAGGGTACCCAGCAGCTTCACCAGCTCGGGGTGGACCCCGGTGAGGCCGACCTCCTGGCAGGCGGCCTCACCCTCCTCGCGGAGCCGATCGGCGATCTCGGCCCGGCTCTTGGCCACCACCTCCTCGATCCTGGCGGGATGGATGCGGCCATCGGCGAAGAGCCGCTCCAGGGCGACCTTGGCGACCTCCCGGCGCACCGGGTCGAAACCGGAGAGGACGACCGCCTCGGGAGTCTCGTCGACGATCACGTCGATCCCCGTGGCCGCCTCGAGGGCGCGGATGTTGCGGCCCTCGCGGCCGATGATCCTGCCCTTCAGATCGTCGGTCGGGAGGTGGAGGACGGTGACCGCCGCCTCGCCGGTCTGCTCCGAGGCGTGGCGCTGCATGGTGGTGATCAGGATCTCGCGGCTCCGCTCCTCCGCCTCCTCGCGGACCCGCTTCTCGGAGGCCCGGATGCGCTCGGCGACCTCGTGGTCGAGCTCGGCTTCCACTCCGCGGAGCAGCTCGGCCCGCGCCTCGTCCTGGCTCATCCCGGCGACCCGCTCCAGCTCGCGCCCGACCCCGGCGCGCTCGTCCTCGATCTGCAGCCGGGTCTGCTCCAGCTCCTCCTCGCGCCGGGTCAGCCGCTGCTCCCCCTGCTCGACGTCCCGGTTGCGCTTCTCGAGCCCCTCCTCGCGCTGGGCGAGCCGCTGCTCCAGCCGCGCCACCTCGGCGCGACGCTCGCGCACCTCGGCCTCGGACTCGGAACGCAGCCGGTGCGCCTCCTCGCGGGCGGCGAGGACGATCGACGCGCGCTCCTGCTCGGCCGCCCCGCGCTCCTCGTGGAGGCGTCCCATCTCGAGCTCGCGTGACGCGCTGACCTGATCGCGAAGGTGGCGGGCATAGAGAAGGCCGGACACGGCGATGACCACGCCCAGCCCAAAGGCCACATAGGCCAGGATGTCGGTGATGGGAGATGTCCTCGGAGTTGTCGGGGGGGTGAGGTGGCCCGCCACCTCGTTCGGTGCGCCACCCTGGAGACGCAGGTCGTGAGCGCTGCGGCACCCGCCCGTACTCACCACCGAACCGGCGCCGAGCGCCGGACGGTCCCCGGGGATGTGACGGCATTGTACGGACACGCGAGCCTTATCGGCAGTGCCGCGGTCAGAATTGCCGGAGCGGGGCCACCGGTAGGCTTTCCAGATCTGCGGGGTGGGTCACCGTCACGGCAGGTGGGAGACTTCAGATGACGCGGAGGGCCGGTTTTGGGCGATCCGCGGCGGCGTGGGGCCGTTCGCCGGCAGTCCGGGGCGATCGGCGCGCGGTGACCGGCGGGGCATGGTGCCGTCGCTGAAGCCGGGAGCCGCACCCGGTCACCCCGGGGACGTCCCGGTGCCCGGAGACGCCGCGGTGGCTCCGGACCTGGTCGCCGAGTTGGAGCAGGGGCTGCGCTCCACCGTGCGGGTGTCGATCCCCGCGCTGCTGACCGGCACCGCGCTGATCAGGGTTGCCGCCTCCGGGGTCACGGTGGCCGTCCAGTTCTACGTCGCCGACCTGGCTCATGGCCACCCTCACGGCACCACCATCGGGCTGGTCGGCGCGGCCCAGGCGCTCACCGAGATGGTCTTCGCCCCGTTCATGGCGCGCTACGCGGACCGGCTCGGCCGCAAGCTCTTCGTGGTGGGGGGGCCGCTGATCGGCATGCTCGGGGTGCTGCTGGTCGCCGCCTCGGTGCACTCCCAGCAGATCTTCGCGGCCCGGCTGCTGGAGGGGGTCGCCGCGGCGGCCTTCGTCCCCACCGCACTGGGGGCCATCGCCGCCGCGACATCGCAGAGCTTCCGGATCCGGGCGAGGGCCAGCGGCGCCTTCGAGGCCGCGACCCTGGCCGGGTACGCGGGGGGCTTCGTCCTGGGGCCGTTCGCGTACCACTACCTCGGTCGGGGCGGTTTCCTCCTGCTCGCGGCCGTGTACCTGGCGGCCGGCCTGGTGTGCCTGCGCTTCGTGGCCCACGTGCCCCCGCTGCCGGTGACCCGGCTGTCGACACTGCTGCGGGACGTCGTCGGACCCGGCCCCATCCGCGGCTTCCTGCCCGCGTGGATCGGCACCTTCGCGCTGCTCGGCGCCTACGGGTCCAACCTCGCCTCGCTCCTCCACCACGCGCCGGTCCCCGGCCAGGGGCTGGTGCATCACCTCGATCCCCGGCTGATCTCGCTCATCCTGGTGATCGGCATCGCCGTCCTGGTCATCGGGATCGCACTGTGGACACCGTGGATCCCACGCCTCGGCCCGGTGCGGCAGATGCGACGAGCGGTGCCCGGGGCGTGGGTCTTCTCGGTTGCGCTCCTGCTCGCCAACCATCTCCCCCACATCGCCCTGATCGCCCTGCTGCCCGTCGCCGCGTTCGGCATCCTCTGGCTGGCCGGGTTCGGCCCGGCCGCGGTCGCCTACCTGGCCAACTGCTCGGAAGCGCACACCGCCGACCGCTCCGCCCTGATGTCCTTCTACACGGTCACCCTGGCCGCCGGGGGCGCTCTCGGTGCCGCCCTGGGCGGCCTGGCCGTGAGCCTGGCGTCCTTCGACGGGCTGGTGGTCTTCGGCCTGCTGCTGGTGACGGCCACCTTCCTGCTGCTCGGCCCCCTGGCCCGCCGGGAGCGCGGCCCGGCCGCCTCCGCTACCGCCGCCTGACCGCTGCCGTCAGCCCTCGCCGTCGGGCTCTCCGGCCGGCTCAGAGCAAAGCCGCCGGAGCTCGGCGCGGATGTCGGCCATGTCGAAGCCACGGCGCTGCAGGGCGGCGGCGAGCCGGCGGACCTCGTCGGGTGCCGGCGGCCCATCCCGTCTGTGCCGGAGCCGCTCGGCCGCGATCCGGACGGCCTCGCCCTGGCTGGCCGGGAGCTCGGCAGCGGTCCGGCTGACGGTCTCGGGGTCCACCCCGCGCGCGACCAGGTCGGCGAGCACCCGGCGCCGTCCGTAGCCGTGACTGGATCGCCGGCGGGCCAGGTCCTCGGCCAGGCGCGCGTCATCCACCCAGCCCCGCGCCGCGAGCCGGTCCACGGCCTCGGCGGCCGTGGACGGCGTGTACCCCCGCCTCTCGAGGCGGCGCTGGAGCTCTACCCGCGAACGGTCGGTGATCGCCAGCAGGCGCTGGGCCATCGCCGCGGCGGCCTCGCGGTCATCGGGGTCGACCGCTGCGAGGGCGGCCGGCCGGTGGCCGCGACCGCCGCCCGACCTGCTGAGGGCCATGGCTGGGCTCGACGGGCTCCGATCAGGCGACCGGAACGGCCGGTGGGCTCTCGGCGGGCTCCTCCGACACCGTGGTCGCGGGGAGGGCGTGGGCCCGCACCCGGTCGGCGATCTCGTCGAGGAGCTGGGGGTTCTGCTTGAGGAAGTCGCGGACGTTCTCCCGACCCTGACCGAGCCGGAGGTCGCCGTACGAGAACCAGGCACCGCTCTTCTCGACGATCCGAGCGTCGACCGCCATGTCGAGCACGCTGCCGGCGAAGGAGATCCCCTCGTTGTAGAGGATGTCGAACTCCGCGTTGCGGAAGGGCGGAGCGACCTTGTTCTTGACCACCTTGACCCGCACCCGGCTGCCCACCGCGTCGAGCCCCACCTTGATCGTGTCGATCTTGCGGATGTCCAGCCGCACCGACGCGTAGAACTTGAGGGCGCGTCCACCGCTCGTGATCTCGGGGTTGCCGAACATGACCCCGATCTTCTCGCGGAGCTGGTTGATGAAGATGACCGACGTGTTCGACCGGCTGATGGCGGCGGTGAGCTTGCGCATCGCCTGAGACATGAGGCGGGCCTGCAGCCCGACGTGGTTGTCCCCCATCTCGCCGTCGATCTCCGCCTTCGGCACCAGGGCTGCCACCGAGTCGATGACCACCACGTCGACGGCGCCGCTGCGGACCAGCACCTCGACGATCTCCAGCGCCTGCTCGCCGGTGTCGGGCTGGGAGACCAGCAGCTCCTCGGTGCGAACCCCGATCCGGCTGGCGTACTGGGGGTCGAGCGCGTGCTCGGCG
>DNAU01000152.1:4887-8333 GCA_003491925.1 Chloroflexota bacterium | reverse complement strand
GGACCCCCTGAATCCAAGGTTGAAACCCCACATCCGCCAAGAAGGCCCGAATCTCGGACACGGGCTGTTCTTCGAGAAGCACAGTCCTAGTATCGCTCGACCACGCCCTATCCTTGTCGCTTCTCCCAGCGTCCGCCTTCAGGTCCCCGCAGAAGGCGTCGAGACCGGGGACCAGTTGGCCTTCCTCCGCTGCCACCGGTGCGACCTGTTCCAGGGGTTTCTCTTCAGCCCGCCCATCTCGCCAGACCGCTGCCAAGAGCTTCTCGAGGATCAGCAGGCGAGCGGGGCCAAGCGGTGATCCTGGGTGGACCAGCTCACCTTGCAGCCCCGGAGGTCGCCATCCGCAACGTCCGCTGCGGACTGCGCCCTCACCCCACCGAAACGTCGATTGACATCGTCTTACGGTCGCAGAAGTAGCTGGGCGAGCACTCGATTTGGATGACCACGGTGCCGGTGCTCGCCGCCTCATAGAGGGCGGCAAAGCTCTGGGTGCCATGGGGCGCGGGCGAGCTCGGCACCTGCTGCAGCACAGGCCCGAGCTCAGCGGCCGGCGTCAGCTGATAGTGTGCACAGTCATTGGCTCCCACGAAGAGCAGCTGGCCGACGCTCAGGCTGACGGAAATCGTGGAGGGGTTTCCCGGGGGGTCACCGAGGTCGACGTTCGCGGCGGCACCTGGGTGGCCAATTCCGGTGCCGGCGCAGAACGGCTGACCGGTACTCCCACCGCCGTACCCAGCACCTAGCATTCCCAACAGGACAACCGCGACATGGCCCTCATCGGCGGCATCACACGCATGGTACCAGCCGCTCATGGCAACTGCGACGGGTGCCCAGTCCCACAGCGCCCGAAGCGCGGGGCCTGTTCCGTATGGAGAGCAGCACGAAAGCGGATCAGACCCAGGGTCTCCCGCCCGCCCGGATCTCATAACCCGTGACCGCAGCCGGGGCACCTGTCGGAGTGGGTGTGGGTGCCGGAGTGGGGGTGGGGGCGACGGACGACGACGGGCTTGGTGACGCGCTCGGAGATCCGGTGGGACTCGCGGTGGTGCTGGGCGACACCGTCGGGCTGGGGCTCGCTGTGGGCGAGGGGGTTGGAGTGGAGCAGGTCGACGATCCGCCGCTCGAGCAGTCGGGGAGGGCTCCTGCGGGCGGCTCGAAAGCCGTCGGCCGCGGCAGCGAGTCGATGAAAGGCTCGTCGATGTATCGGGCCGGCCCGGTGGTCCCGAAGATGTCGTCCATCGGCACCTGCCGGTTCTCGGCCCCATCGGTGTTGCCCACCCAGGTGGCCACCACCCAGCTCGGGGTGTACGCCATGTACCACGCGTCCATGTAGCTGTCCGTCGTTCCCGACTTCCCGGCCGTGGTCCAGCGGAAGTTCAGCCCCCAGTAGGCCGGGTAGCCAAGCAGGATACGGGTGATGGCCCACGCCTGGGGGGCGGTCATGACCTGACGCTGACCGGGATCGGTTGCGGGGGCGCTCCAGAGCACGTCGCCGCTGGCGTCGGTGACCCTCAGGATCGTCTGCGGCGTCACCGTGTGCCCGCCGTTGGCGAAGGCGGAGTAGCCGACCGCCTGGTCGAGCACCGACGTCGCCGAGGTCCCGATCGCTGAGCTCAGGTCGTCCGCGATCGGCGTGGTCACCCCCACGGAGTGGGCAAAGGCGATGATCCTGGCCATCCCGATCATCTGGGCGGCCTGCTCGGTCGGGATGTTGCGAGAGTGGAGCAGCGCGGTGGCAGCGGTGACGTCGCCCTCGTACTCTCGGTCCCAGTCCTGGACCCCGCCGAGGGCCCTGGACTCCGCGGCGGTGTCCTGGAGGATCGTGTTCGGGGTGATGGTGCCGTCCTGGAAGCCGGTCTCGTAGACGTAGGGTTTGAAGGACGAGCCCGGCTGCAACCCGTCCAGGGTGACGAAGTCGTCCTCGCCATCGATCGCCGGGTCGTCGTAGTCCGCCGATCCCACCCAGGCCAGCACCTGGCCGTTGCTCGGATCCATCATCAGCAGGGCCGCGTTGTTGGCCCCGCCGCCCATCCGGGGGAGCCCCTCCTCCACCGCGTTGTCGGCGTTCTCCTGGTAGGTCAGATCGAGGGTGGTCGTCACCGTGAGGCTTCCCTGGAAGGCGCCCGGCTCATCCTGGAGGAGTTGGGGCAGCTCGTCCTCGACGTATTGCACGAAGTGGGCGGCGGGGCCGACCTGCGGCGCCTGTCCATGCGCCAGATCGGCCTGGAGCGCTGCCTGGTTGACCGGGTTGCGGCTGCCATCGGGGTTCAGGGGGTCGACCGCGCGAGCTGCGTCCTTGCTGATCTCGCCGGACGCGACCAGCGCGTTGAGCACGTAGTCCATTCGGCTGTAGGCGCCGTCGGGGTTGACGTAGGGGTCGTACGACGACGGCGCCTGGGGGAGACCGGCGAGCATCGCCGCCTCACTCAGGTTGAGCTGGGAGGCGGGTTTGCCGAAGTAGCGCTCCGCCGCCTCCTGAATGCCGTAGGCGTCCTCCCCGAAGTAGGTCAGGTTCAGGTACATGCCGAGGATCTGCGCCTTCGAGTACTGGCCGGTCAGCTCCTGTGCGAGCAGGGCCTCGCGCACCTTGAGCAGCACCGACTTGTCGGCGCCCTGGCCGTAGAACGCCTCCTTGGCGACCTGCTCGGTGATCGTGCTCGCGCCCTGGGCGGGGCTGCGCAGGATGACGTCGACCACCAGCGCCTGGAGGATCCGCGCGGGGTTGAATGCGCCCTCGGAGTAGAAGTTCCGGTCTTCGGCGGCGATGATCGCCTCCTGCATGATCGGGGCGATCTGCTGGAGGGGAACGTCGGCGCGCTGCTCCCCGTTGTCGCCGACCTCGCCCAGCAGCCTTCCGTCGCGGTCCAGGATCCGGATGGTGCCGGTCGCGGCTCCGATGGCGTCGAGGCTGGGGAGGGTCAGGGCCGCGTAGAGGACCAGTCCCCCGAGGATGGCAACGATGCCCACGATTGCCCCCCCGGCGAGCCAGAGCCCGCGGCCCAGGGGGGATCTGCGGCGCCACCAGCGCCCCGCGCGCCCGCGCGGGCCTGGCCGCAGGCCGGCCCGGCGGCGATGCGGCCTGACCGGCCCGGGTCCCGACCCGACCGCTGCCGGCCGCATCGCACCACGCTCCGACCGCAGCTCACCGGCGACGTGGGCCGGTCCCGGCTGCGCCGGGTCGATGCCCTCTCCCGGACCAACCAACTTCATGCTCCCTTCATCGTCGTGGGGCGAAGCTCGGCGCGGCGGCCGACGCGGTTCACGGCGATCACGACCTCTCCGTCCGGGACCTCCCCACGGATCGGGGATGGCGACCACCATGGCCACAGTACCCATAGGGACAACGCAGGCGGTACCACCCAGGGTTTCGCTCCGCCCCCGATCCCTCACTCCGAGATCTCAAGGTGACCAAGGTGGGCCGATGCTGTGGGAGTCATGTCACAGGG
>DNAU01000152.1:2251-4839 GCA_003491925.1 Chloroflexota bacterium | reverse complement strand
GGAATCCCCCACGCAAATGACCGCGGGAGCGATGGGGCTGACGGCAGAGCTGGATTGGGATGCGCCCGAAAGCGCCCTCCCTTGCGGTCAGGGTGGGGGCTGCGGGGTCGTGCCCTCTCTCTCGGACCTCACTCGGCTGGGGTGGGCGACCGCCTTCGCGGAGGTGCCGTCGGCGTGACCCGGGTCCGGCGCCGCCACGCCTCCTCCAGGAGGAGCGCCACCTCTCCCGGGGTCGCGCGCTCGAGGTGCACCTGCAGCGCCGCGAGGCGGCGACCCCACCGGATGGGTACGCACATCCCGGTGGGCTCCGAGGATAGCGCCTCGATGCGCTGCGGCTCGAGCATCACGTTGAGGTGCGTGTCGTCCCAGAGCGTGGCGAAGATGTGCCCGCCCACCCGGAACGAGGGGCGGCCGTGGTGGTCCTGCTCGCTCGTTCCGAGAAGGCCGAGTGCGAGCCGGCGCACACGCTCGGGGCGGACCACGCCCCGATTGTAGGTCCGCCGCCGCGGGTGAGAAACGCGGCAGAGCTCCTGGGCCGAGGCGCCGGGGACACCCTCACCCCGCCCCGGTGATCCGGTCGGGCTCGGCCCTACTCCCCGAGAGCGACCCCTGGCGGTGAGCCACCGCGCTCGGGTGGGTCAGGCTCCGCCCCGATCGCCGCTCCACAGCGCCGCCCCGCCCGGAGGATCACCGCGCCGGCCGCCGAGCGCAGCCGGCCCGTTCAGCCGACGGCGGCGAGCGCGGCGACCCCAGCCCGGGTACCGGGGCGCTCCACCCGCTGGTCGGCATCCAGGCGACCGTCGCGCAGGTGGATGATCCGGTCAGCGCGGGCGGCCAGGTCCAGGTCGTGGGTCACGATCAGGAAGGTGACCCGGCTCTCCCGGTTGATCCGCCGCATCAGTGAGAGCAGCATCTCCGCGGTCTCGGTGTCGACCTCCCCCATCGGCTCGTCGCCGAGCACCAGGGTGGGCTCGCCGATCAGCGAGCGGGCGATCGCCACCCGCTGCTGCTGACCCCCCGAGAGCTCCGCGGGGCGATGCCCCATCCGCTCGGCGAGGCCCATCTCCTCGAGCAGCACCTCCGCCCGGCGGCGTCCCGCCCTGTGGTCGGCGCCCGAGTAGCGGAGCGGCAGGAGCACGTTCTCCATCGCCGAGAGCGTGGGCAGCAGGTTGAACTCCTGGAAGATGAAGCCGATCCGCCGGCTGCGCAGCTCGGCCCGCTCGCGCTCCCCGAGGCGGCCGGTGTCCACCCCGTCGAGGAGAACCCGTCCGGCGGTGGGGCGCATCAGCAGGCCGGCGCAGTCGAGCATGGTGGTCTTGCCGCTCCCGGAGCGGCCGACCACGGCGGCGAACTCGCCCTGCTCGATCTCCAGGGTCACCGCGTCCAGGGCCCTGACCACCTGGGAGGCGCGGACGTAGTGCTTGGTGAGGCCTTCCAACCGCAGCGTGGGCATCTCTTCTCCTACTGAGTGAGCTCGGATTGAACGTGAGGTCGGGCGGCTACTGAGCCCGGAGCGCGCGGACGGGGTCCATCCGGGCGGCACGGATGGCGGGCAGCAGCCCGGCCACCGCGCCCAGCGCCACCGCGAAGCCGATGGCCAGAGCGGTCAGTCCCGGGGTCACCAGGAACAGCCCGCCGCTCGGGTTGCTGCCGTTGAGCAGCGTGGTGAGGACGAGACCCAGGAGGTAGCCGGCGACGCCGCCGATCAATCCGATCAACGCCGCCTCGGCGAGGAACTCGCGGAGGATGTGGTGGGTGCGGGCACCGATCGCCTTCTTGAGCCCGATCTCGCGCACCCGCTCGCTCACCGACATCAGCATGGTGTTGACCACCGAGAGCCCGCCGATGACCAGCGCCAGCAGGGCCGCCGCGGTGGTCATGACCGTGAACACGGCCCCTCCGGACTTGAAGGCGTTGACGAGGGTGCTCGGCTTGGTCGCCTCCACGGTGGGCACCGCGCTGTTGATCCTCGTGGCCAGGCTGTCGAGGTTCACCCCGGGTTGGGCGTACACCACCGCTCCGGTGATGAGCTGATAGGGGTCGACCTGGCCCCGCAGTGCTGTCGGCAGGCTGTCGCCCTCGATCATCTGGGCGTCGTGGAGGCTGACGTAGGCGCCGCTGTCCGGCGCGGTCAGGGTCGGTTTGAGGATGCCGACCACCGTGAACCGATGGTTGACGAAGCCCGGCTGGGCATCGCTGGGGCGCACCGGCAGGGCGATGGTGTCGCCCACCCTCACGTGGAACTCGGCAGCGATCGACGACCCCAGGTCGACCTCCAGACGTGAGGCGTCACCCACCCACCGACCGCCGGCGAGCGAGAGCTTGAGCGGCGAGTAGCGGTTCCAGTTGGGGTCGAAGTTGGCGATGAAGTCGGGGACGCCCATGCTCACCACCGACGCCGAGCCCGGTTTGGCCGTGTCGTAGACGCCGGGGGAGACGGCGAGAACACCCTGTACGCGCTGGATCCGGTCGAGGGTCGAGAGGTCCATGTACCCGCCCCCGAAACCACTCGAGGAGTTGGCGTCGGCCACCTGGACCGTGTTGCTGTAGTAGTTGATGCCCCCGGCCAGCAGGGTGTCGAAATGCTC
>DNAU01000152.1:0-2108 GCA_003491925.1 Chloroflexota bacterium | reverse complement strand
AGCGAGGTGCGCACCTTGCGGCGCCAGAGATTCCGAAAGATCTCCACGTCAGTCAGCTCCCCTGATGCCGGATGGTCGGCTCGCCGCGGCTCGCGATCGAGCGCTCAGGCGGGGTGCGCTCCGAAGCTGGGCCTGTATCACGCTCTGAAGCCTACGAAGGGATGTCCGGCGCCTCCAGCCGGCCAACCCACCAGTTGCTCGGGGGGTCGGCCTTACCCCGGTGCAGCCGGCGACCATGCCGGCGCCGGTCGGCTCACCGCGCAGCCGGCGGCACAGCGGATCTCGGAGGGTTTGCATGGCCGCGATGCTACGGACGCCCGAGGCGGTCCACCATCGGGGATGACCCTGGAGAACCCCTGACCCGGATCTCGCCGAGGTCAGGGTGAGGCCGAGGATCCAGTGCCGGCCGGGCCCCCGTCTCAGCCCTGGATCAGCGGCCCACCTCGCGCACCCGCATCGCGGCCATCGCCCCACCGAAGCCCACGACCACGATCGCCACCATCACCCACAGGCCGGTCCAGTACACACCGGTGGTGAGCGGTGTGCCGTAGAGGTGGAAGAGGGAGAGGTTGAGGGCCCAGCTCGGCCACCCGAAGAGCGGTGCCAGCAGGGGCACGTAGAAGCTGGCCACGGCGACGACTCCGAGCACGGGCACCGCCACCCGCGGCAGGCGCGCGATGACCAGCGCACCGACGGCCCCGAAGGTGAGCGCCAGCAGCGCCAGCAGCCCGGTGGCCACTAGCAGCCGCCCAGTGTCGAGGTGCACCCCCTGGCCCGGTGCGACCGCGGCGGTCACGAGGGAGCCGAGAGCCGCCATCAGCAGCGCGCCCACGATCAGGGTGGCGCAGCGCTCGGCGACCACCGCCCAGCGCGGCACCGGCTGGGCGATCTCCATCTCCAGCCTGCCCTCGGCGTCGTCACCCGCCCAGTGAGAGGTCTGATTGATGGCGTAGGCGGCAACGATGAGCGCCGCGATGCTCAGCCAGACGGAGCTGACCACGGCGGTCTCCGCCGAGTTGGTGCCGGCGGCCTGGACGAAGCGATTGAATCCCGAGACCGAGGCCAGCAGCTTCCCGGTGCCGCGGGCCAGGGAGACGATCAGGGCTGCCCCCACCATGGTCCCGACCACCCAGCCGACGAGTCCAAGCCGCTGCTGCCAGAGGTTGCGCAGCACCGGCAGGCGCAGGAGCGGGTTCTTCGAGGGCAAACGCACCACCGGCGTGGCGGTGACCCGCCTGCGCAGCAGGCCGGCCATCAGGTCCCGCTCCCGCAAGGCCGCGACCGCGAGGCCGATCAGCACGGCGGCGGTCACGTAGAGGGCCAGGGTCGCCCCACCGTCGAACCGGCCGCCAGGGACGACCGCGGTGGTGAGGTCGGTGAGGTGGAAGGGCGAGATGGCCGCAACTCCGTCGAGTCCCGGGTTGACCCTGGCCACCGCGTCGAGGACGTAGACGGCAAGCAGCACCGCCGCGCCCAGACCCAGGGCCCCGCGCCGGGTGGTGGCAAGCTGCGCGGCCACCAAACCGACCCCGAACGCGACGAGGGTCATCCCGAGCAGCGGGAGCCCCTGCTCCACGAGCGAGCCGAATCCGATCGACGCCTTCCCGCTGGCCACCCCGGCGGCGGTGCCCAGGCCGGTGATCACGACCGCGCCCGCCGCCGCCAGTGTGAAGGCGGCCACGCGGGCGAGCACCAGCCGGGCGCGCCCCAGCGGCGAGGCCAGCCAGGTCTCCAGCAGGCCGCGCTCCTCCTCGTTGCGGATCAGCCCGGTCGCGGCGGCGAGCCCCCATACGGCAACGACCAGGGGCATCCAGGTCAGACCCTTCCACCAGAGGTACCCGGCAACCGTGTCCGGACGGAGCGGCAGGGGAACCAGGTAGGCGAGCTGCGGGCCGAGGGCCGTGGTCTGGCGCCCGAACGAAGCCCGCGCCGCCGCGGTCGCCGCGAGCTTTGCGTACGACGCGCCCGTCGAGTACGGCCCGACGAAGCCGATGAAGGCGACCGCGGCGAAGGCCCAGCGATGGGTGCGCAGCGCGTAACGGACCATCGTTCTGACGCCGCCCCGCTCGCCGCCGGCGGCCATGAGCGGGACGGAGGTATCCGACGCC
>DNAU01000104.1:2189-4788 GCA_003491925.1 Chloroflexota bacterium | reverse complement strand
TGGTGGTGCTGAACCCGACGACGACGGAGTCGATCGTCGAGGCGCAGGCTCCCGCGGGGACGGGCGCGGTGGTGACGGCCTGCTGCCGGGAGCGGGGCTGCGAGGTCCCGGGGTTCATCGCGTGCGCCTATGTCGACGGCCGCGGGCGCTCCTGCGAGACGCGCTGGTGCTCCCACCACGCCCACAAGGTCGGGGCGAAGAGCTACTGCCGGCGCCACGCCAGCACCGTTGCCGCCCTCGGGGGGAAGGTCAACGACCCCAGGGCGCTCCCCGTCGTCGACCATCGCGGCGCATCGCTCGTGAACTGGGTCTGCACCGAGGGGCACGACGCCCTTCGCGAGGCGGTCGCGGCCGAGCTGCGGCCCGGAGAGGTGATCTTCGACGATCACACCGTCAACGTCGTTCGCCGGCCCAACGGGAGCCGGCGCTGGGAGCAGGGCTGGCGCATCGGTGATCGCGGCGGTCTGACCGGTCGGGTGCTGATCTGCGTCGACGAGTGCGACGACGCCCTGATCTCGGTCGAGGTGGGGACCAGCGTGGTGGCGTGCGCCGTGCCACCCTGGATCACCCGGCGGCGAGCCCACCAGGAGGTTGGGGCAGTCCTCGACGCCTCCGACCGCGCCCACTTCTACGGCTTCCTGATCAGCCAGATCCGTCACGCGCTGGCCGCCCGCCGCTGAGCCGGCGCGGAGCCGCGCCGAGCCGCGACGAACCGGGTTGAGGAGGCGGGGCCGGCGCCGGGGGTCGGACGGGACCGGCGTCGGGGGCGGGGCGGAACCGGCTCAGACGCTCGACGGTGTCGCGGCTCCCGGAGCCGCACCCGCGGCCAGCACCAGCGCCAGCGCCTCGCCCGGGGTCAGGGTGGCCAGCTCGAGGCGGCGGCCGCTGCTCAGCCATCCCCTCTCCGCCACGGTCAGATCATCGTCGAGACCGGCGGGCAGCCGCGCCGGGGCGCCCTCGATGACCTGCAGGCCGGTGTCGGACACCGGGGGTCGGAGCCCGGCGTCGACGACGTTGACCGCGCCCGCCCGGCGCAGCGCCGCGGTCAGAGCGCACCCCGCGGGGCCGGCGTCATGGACGGCGACCAGGACCCGGCCGCGGATCTCGGGGGCCAGCTCGCCACCGTCATCGCCCAGGAGCGCGCCCAACTCCGTCACCTCCGTCCCCTCCGGCAGCCGGCCGGCGTTGGCGGCGAAGAGCTCCGCCGTCTCCGCGCGATCGCAGACGACGACGGGCCCGGGTCGCGCCGGGCCGCCCGGACTGAGGGTAGCGTTCCGGATGACCGCTGGACCTGGGCGCGGGAGGACCGCGGGAGGGGCTGCCGGCGCGGGGATGAGCGTGGCCTCGGGTCGCAGCCCGGTGGCCACCAGGCCGCCGAAGGCATCGGGCCGGCTCCGCAGCGCGCCGGCCAGCGCGCCGGTCAGGAACTCGTCGTAGCTGGCGGCCAGTGGCCGGCTCCCGAGGGTCCTCCGGCGCTCCCGGCCACGCTCCATCCGGGCGTTGATCGGGGCCGCGATCAGGGCCGCGACGCCGAGCGCGGCGAGGAACGGGGAGATGGGGATGGAGTGGACGAAGAGCAGCGCCCCGGCGAGCAGGACCAGGATCGACCCGAGCCCAATCAGGCCGCCGGTGATCGAGGGTGCCGGCCGCTCCACGGCCCGGCAGACCGCGTAGTAGAGCTGGCGGGAGGTGTAGCGGTGGCCGCCCTCGCCAAGCCGCTCCGCCTCCTCCACCAGGACCTCGGCCGTGATCGGGAGGAGCACCGGCCGAGTGTGCCATGAGTTGGCCCCGGTCGATGCCGCCTGGCGGCGCGCACCCCGTTCAGACCCGCCGGCGCCCGGGGGTTTTCCCGGATTCGACGCTGCGTGTCCGGCATCCATCGGTGGCCGTGCTGGTCCTCTCCCAATACGTCGAGACCCGCTACGCGATGGAGCTCCTGGCCCGCGGCGCGGACGGGGTTGGCTACCTGCTCAAGGACCGTGTCGGCGACATCTCGGAGCTGCTGGCGGCGATTCGCTCGGTCGCAGCCGGGCGCTCGGTGATCGACCCCACGGTGGTCAGCCGGCTGGTCGGACGCCGCCGCCAGGCCGACCCGATGGAGACGCTCAGCCCGCGGGAGCGCGAGGTGCTGAGTCTGATGGCCGAGGGAAGGTCGAACCGGGCCATCGGAGAGCGCCTGTTCCTCAGCACCAAGACCGTGGAGACGCATGTCTCGGCGATCTTCTCGAAGCTGGGCATCGAGGACACCTCCGATGACAACCGCCGGGTGCTCTCGGTGCTGACCTGGTTGCGCGACGGCGGCGCAGCGGCCTGACCGCGCTGCCCGCGGCCTACGCCGGCGGCGACGCCGGCGCGGCGCGGACGTGCTCGGCGAAGAAGGCCAGCACCCGCTCCCAGGCGTCAGCCGACGCCGCCGGGTCGTAGGCGCGACCCTGGTCGTTGAAGAACGAATGCCGGGCTCCCGGGTAGATCTTGATGTCGTGGACTATCCCGTACTCGTCCAGGCAGGCGTCGAGCTTGCGGCCGAAACGAGCGGTGAAATCGCGACCCGGGTAGCTGCCCACGACCGGGCAGAGCCGGCGCGCCGCGCTGAGCGGCC
>DNAU01000104.1:0-2026 GCA_003491925.1 Chloroflexota bacterium | reverse complement strand
CCGCCCATGCAGAAGCCGATCACCCCGATGCGGCTGCCGTCGACCTCGGGTTGGGCGCTGAGGAACTCGGCGCTCGCCCTCAGGTCGGTGACGGCGAAGCCTCCCCGGCCGGCCAGCGACGCGCCCATCAGGCGGGCCATGCAGATCGCCCGGTTGCGGCCGGCGAAGAGGTCCACCGCCAGCGATGCGTAACCCTCGGCGGCGAGCCGCCCGGTGACGTCGCGGATGTTGTCGTTGAGACCGTAGATCTCGTGGATCACCACCACCCCCGGATGGGGTCCGGGAGCCTCCGGCAGCGCGAGGTGGCCACGGAGGTCGAGGTGGCGCGACGGGATGACAACGTCGTGGGCGGTCATCGCAGGACAGCCGAAGTATGCGCCGGCGTCGAGGGGGAACCGGGCCATCGGCCCGCGACGCTCGGAGCTCCGCGACGCCCCGCGCCGGCGGCGCGGGCGGCCCCGGTCGCGGTCGAGACGCACCGCATTGTGGTCTGATGCACGGGATTGATGAGAAGAGCACACCACGGGGCGCATCGCGGTGCGCACCACGGTGATATCGAGCGCTTCGACCGGTGGGCGACCACCTATGACCGCACGCCGGGACAGTCCTTCTTCCGGAGGATCCACCACCAGGTCGGCGATGCGGTGGTCGCGGGCGGCAGCCGGCCGCGCCGGCTCCTCGACCTCGGCTGCGGCACCGGCCGGCTGCTGGAGGACCTGCGCCGCCGCCTGCCGGAGGCGGAGCTGGTCGGCGTCGATCCCTCGGAGGGGATGCTGGCGGTGGCCCGCCAGCGCCTCACCGGCGAGCCGGGCGTCCGCCTCGAGGTGGCCACCGCGGCCCGGCTGCCGCTCCCGGACGCGAGCGTCGACGTGGTCACCACGACCATGTCGTTTCACCACTGGGAGGAGCAGGACGCCTCGCTCCGCGAGGTGGTCCGGGTGCTGGCCCCCGGCGGCCGCCTGCTGATCGCGGACGTGCTGGGAATCGGGGTCATCGGACGGCTGCTCCGGCCGAGGGGACGCCGCCACGGAGCGGGCTATCGTGACGCCGCCGAGCTGACCGTGCTGCTCCGGGCCGCCGGGTTCAGCGCCTGGCGCTTGCGGCCGCTCTTCGCGCCCGGAGTCCCGATCTTCCTGGCCGAGGCGCGCCGCCCAGCCGACGGCTGATCGCGGAGACCCACGGCGACGGCTGATCGTGGAGACGCACGACGACGGCTGAACGCGGAGACGCGCGGGGCACTCGCTGGGCGGCGAGGTGCCCCGTGGGGCGAGGGCTCCCCGCGCCGCTTGGACGCGGGGAGCGCCGATACCCGTCCCTTCCGGGTGGTCGAGGCCGAGGAGGGCTGAGGAGGACGGGGAAGGTCGGGGCGACCCAGCATCCCACCCGCCCACGCGCCCGCCGCCGCCGGGCAACGGCTTCGTTACCGGCTCCGGCGCCCGCGGCGTACCCTGCAACGGTGGGATCGCAGCGCGAGGAGATCGGGGAGAAGGTCTTCGGCAGCTTCGAGGAGTACTTCCCCCACTACGTGAGCCAGCACAGCCGGCCGGCGACCCGCTGGCTCCACTTCGCGGGCGCCCACCTGGGGGCCGTGGCGGCCGCGGCCGCGCTGGTCAGACGGCAGCCCGCCGGCATCCTCGCCCTCCCGCTGATCGGCTACTGGGTGGCGCGGGGCAGCCACCGCGCGGTCGAGAAGAACCGCCCGGCCACCTTCGCGCACCCCCTCTGGAGCGTGCGCGGCGATCTCCGCATGATCGCGATGATGTGGCAGGGCCGGGACGACGAGCTGACCCGGATCGCGCGCGATCAGGGCACGATCGTGCTGGACGGAGGCGAGCCGGACAGCGCCTGAGGCCCGCGACCGAGCCGGCGGCTCAGCGCTGCGCGGACGGCGGCTCAGCGCTGCGCTGCCGGCTGCAGGCGCGACAGCAGCCGGTCGGTGGCCGCAGAGATCTCGTCCACGGCCGCCTCGAACGCCTCCCGGTTGCGCTGCGCGGGCTGGCGATAGCCGCTGATCTTGCGCACGTAC
>DNAU01000265.1 GCA_003491925.1 Chloroflexota bacterium | reverse complement strand
CCGGCTTGTCCATGGTGATGGCTGACCTTCGTGAAGTGAGTTCTGCACCCGCCGAGCGCCAGCGGCGCATCAGGGGGGAAGCACGGGAGTATAGGTGCTCAGGGTGAAACGATGGTGGCGACGTTCAGGTAACAAAGTGACCCCACCTGGTTGACCCCGATCTGATAACCTACCAATATCGAAGCCAGCGGTCGGGGACCGCACTCTCATAGCCCCCCCTCTCGGGGCGTCTCTGGTCTTCCAGGGGCGCCCTCTTTTTTGACCTGGGAGCATGCTCACGTCCCGGGCGGCGAGGGCGGAGCGGCCCGTGAGGCCGAGCTGGTGCTGGAGCCTGACGGGTCCCTGCCGGGTCAGCCCTCCCCACTCGTGAAGACGGGGTGGAACCACCCCCCCGGCCCCAGCCCCGCCTCCAGGGCCTGATCGAGGATCACGTCGAGGTCGGCGCGGCTGACCAGGGTCTGGACCATCGCCCGGAGCCGGGCGGCGCCATTGCATCCCCGGATGGTCCAGGCCACGTATTTGCGGCCCACCACGAGCGCCCGGGCCTCCCCGTGGTGGTCGATCAGGAGGTCCAGGTGGTGGCGGGTCAAAGCGATCCGATCGGCGAACCCGAGGTCGGGGAGCAGCTCGCCGGTGGCCACGTGGCGGACCGCCTGGCGGATGAACCAGAGGTTCCCGAGCGCCCCCCGGGCGATCACCACCCCGTCCACCTCCCCGGCCAGGAGCCGGCGCCGGATCTCGCGGACGTCGGTCACGTCGCCACTGCCCACCACGGGGATCCGGACCGCCCGCTTGACCCGAGCGATCTCCGCCCAGTCCGCCTGGCCCTGGTAGCGCTGGGCCCGAGTCCGCCCATGGACGGTCACCATGGCGCAGCCCGCGTCCTCCAGGGCCCGGGAGAGCTCCGGGGCGTTGATGGAGGCGTGGTCCCATCCGAGACGCATCTTGGCGGTGACCGGGACGTCGACGGCCTCCACCATCGCCTGCACGACCCGGGCGGTGGCGTTGACGTCGCGGGCGAGAGCCGCGCCCGACCCCCGGCCGATGACCCGGGGCACCGGGCAGCCCAGGTTGACGTCCACGACCATGGCCCCGCGGGCGGCGCAGATCGCCGCCGCCTCGGCCATCACCCCGGGGTCGCAGCCCACGAGCTGGGCGGCCACGGGGCGCACCTCGGGGTCGAAGCTGAGCAGCTCCAGGGTCCGCGGGATGAGCCGGACCACCGCCTCCGCGGCGGTCATCTCGGCGGAGACCAGGCCGGCGCCGAGCTCGCGGGCCAGCCGCCGGAAGGGAGCGTCGGTGATCCCGACCATGGGCGCGATCAGCACCGGGGAGTCCAGCTCCAGCCGGCCCACCCGGAGCCGCGCCGGGGCAGGGAGGGTCGGAGGCGGCGCCGTCGAGGCGGGGCCCGCGATGCTCATGACGGCCATCGTAGGGGCCGGGGCGGGAGCCGGAGCCGGAGCCCCACCGGACTCAGGCCGTGTTCAGCTCATGGAGGAGCCGGAGCCCCACCAGGGTCAGCCACTCGTCGGTGGCATAGACGCCAGGGATGAGCCCGGCCATCAGGGGGGCCAGCCCCCCGGTGAGGATGAGCTTGGGCTCCCCCTCCATCTCCCGGCGCATCCGGGCCACCAACCCCTCGGCCAGGCCGGCGTAGCCGAGCATCAAGCCCGCCTGCATCGAGGCCCGCGGGTTGTGCCCGAGCACGGCGGTGGGTGCGGCCAGGTCGACGTTGGAGAGCCGGGCGGCCCGCTCCACCAGGGCGTCGTGGCTGACCATCAGCCCCGGGGCCACCGCCCCTCCCAGGTAGTCGCCGGCGGCGTCGATGGCATCGACGGTGGTCGCGGTCCCGAAGTCGCAGATGATCGCCGGCCCTCCGTAGAGGTGCTGGGCGGCGACGGCGTTGGCGATCCGGTCGGCGCCGACCAGGGAGGGGTCGTCGTAATGGATGCGGATCCCTGTCCGCACCCCCGGCCCGATGACCAAAGGGGGACCGCCGAAGCGCTGGCGGCCCAGGTCCTCGAGGCTTCGCGAGAGGTCGGGCACGACGTTGCTGACCGCGACCGCCGAGATCGCCTCCGGCTCGACCCCGGCGGAGCGGAGCAGGGCCACCACCACGAGCCCCAGCTCGGCGCCGGTCGCCCGAGGCTCGGTGTGCAGCCGGAAGTCGGCGACCAGCCGGCTGCCGTCGAAGACCCCGAGCACGGTGTCGGTGTTGCCGACATCGATGGCGAGCAGCATGGAGGCCGATTGTGGCGCGCGGCGACGCGCGGGCGCCACATGGCATCGGTGGGGCGGACGGGTAGGATCGATCCCGCAGTGAAACCGGTGCATCTCGTGTGCGACAGCACCGCCGACCTCGGCCCCGCCTACTACCCCGCCCACGACGTGGAGCTGGTGCCGCTCCGGATCATCTTCGGGGACCAGCAGTTCCGCGATCAGGTGGAGATGTCGACCGGCGACTTCTACCGGCGGATGCGCGCCGGCGGACCCCATCCGCGGACCTCACAGCCGCCGCCGAGCGACTTCGCGGAGGTCTTCCAGCGGCTGGGGAGTGGCGGCGGCACCGTGATCTGCACCACCATCTCGTCCGACCTCAGCGGCACCGCCGGATCGGCGATGCAGGCCCGCCAGTCCCTGCCCGACCTCGACATCCGGGTGGTCGAGACCAAGTCGTGCGGTCCGGCGCATGGCGCCGCGGTGGCCATGGCCGTGGCCATCCGCGACCGTGGCGGCGCCGCCGACGCCATCGTGGCCGCCATCGAGCGGCTGAGGGCGACCCAGCGCCTCGTCTTCACGGTGGAGAACCTCGAGTACCTGCGGCGGGGGGGGCGGATCGGCACCGCCCGGGCCCTGATCGGCACCGTCCTCAGCATCAAGCCGATCCTCGGCTTCATCGACGGCAAGGTTCAGGTCCTCGACCAGGTGCGCACCTACAGCCGGGCCCTCGACCGCCTCGTCCAGGAGCTGGCGGCCGCGGTCCGCCTCTGGGGATGGACGGCGGCCACCCTGGCCCACGCCGACAACCGCGAGGGCGCCGAGGCCCTGGCCGAGAAGGTGGCGGACGTCACTGGCGAGCCACCCCAGATCGTCGAGGTCGGCGCCGTGCTCGGCTGCCACGTGGGGCCGGGAGCGTTCGGCCTCTTCTACCACCCGGCCTCGGCCGTGCAGACGTGACCCGGATGGCGCGTTCGCGGCGCTTTCGCCAGCGAGTGGGGCGCGGGTTAGGATCTGTGCCTGAGTGAGCCGAATCCACGTCGTCTGCGACAGCACCGCAGATCTCGACACCGCTTACGCGACCGCCCACGACGTCGCCGTCGTCCCCCTCCGGGTGATCTTCGGCGAGGATGAGTTCCTGGACGGGGTCGACATCTCGACGGCGGAGTTCTACCGGAGGATGGAGACCGATCCCCACCTACCCAGGACCTCCCAGCCGACCCCCGCCGAGTTCGAGGAGGTCTTCCGCCGAGTCGGGGGCGACGGCGCAGCCATCGTCTGCACCACCATCTCGGCGGAACTGAGCGGGACGTACGGGTCGGCGCTGCAGGCCCGGGCAGCCCTGCCCGACCTGGACATCCGCGTCGTCGACAGCCGGACCGTGGGGCCGACCCACACTGCCGCGGTGGAGGTGGCGGTGGCACTGAGAGATCAGGGCCGTGACGCGGACGCGGTGGTGGCCGCTTTGGCCCGTCTCAGAGCACGGCAGCGCCTGGTCTTCGCCCTCGAGACCCTCGAGTACCTGCACCGCGGTGGACGCATCGGGGGCGGACGGGCCTTCGTCGGCACCGTCCTCAGCATCAAGCCCATCCTCGGCATGACCGATGGGAAGATCGAAGCGGTCGACCGGGTGCGCACCTACCCGCGGGCGCTCACCCGCCTCATCGAGGAGGTGGCGGCGGCGACGCGGGAATGGGGTCCGACCAAGGTGATCTGCGCCCACGCCGCCAGGCCCGAGCAGGCTCGGACCGTGGCCGAGCGGGTGGCGGAGATCACCGGGGAGCTGCCGCGGGTGGTCGAGATCGGGGGGGTGCTCGGCTGCCACGCCGGCCCCGGCGGCTTCGGGATCGGCATGCACCCCGCCTCCGTTGTCGAGGGCTGAACCCGCTCACCCCTCCCCGGTGCTAGCATTGCTGGTCGGATGACCAATCAACATGTACTGGCGCCTGAGCTGAGGCACGGGACCGCGGACGCCGAGATCGAGGGTCCGGGCGGCCGCGCCGCGGTCAGCCGCCGCCGGCGTGGTGAGATCATCCACGCGGCGGCCCACGTGCTGGGGCGGGCGGGGTGCGCCGACACCTCGATGAAGGAGATCGCCCGCCAGGCGGGGGTCGCCCCCGGTCTCCTCCACTACTACTTCGAGTCCAAGGACGAGTTGCTGACGGCCGTGGTCGGCGACCTTCAGGAGCAGATGACGGCGACCTGGACGGCGGCGGTCACCGGGGGCGACGACCCGCTGGAGCGGCTGATCGCCGGGCTGGACGCGGTCGCGGCCCGCTGCGGCCAGGAGCCGCAGCTCTGGCGGGCCGGCCTGGACCTCTCCCTCCTCGGCCTAGCCAGCCCGGTGATCCTAGCCCGCTGCCGGGAGCTCCGGGGGGCGATCGTCCAGGCCATCGAGGTCGAGCTGCGCGGGGCCCTGGGACGGCTGCCCGCGTACACCCTGGTGCCGCCCCGCGACCTCGCCGGTGCCGTCGCCTCAGCGATCGACGGGATGGCGCTGGCGGCGCTGGTCGAGGGGCGTGACCCCGCCGCCTCCTTCCGTGCCCTCAAGGTGATGCTGCTCTCCCTGGTCGTGGCCGCCCACGTCACCGCCGGTCAGGAGCCGCCGGTCGCCCGGCTGGCCCATCTGCTCCGGCCGCGCTGATGAGCCGCGACCTCCGCTGTCCCCACGGCTGCACCGGCGGCCGGTTCGAGGCCCTCAACGCCCCTCTCTACGTGGATTCGCGGGCCTGCTACCTGGAGCACGACGACAGCCTCGCCACCTTCGTCTGCGCCGAGTGTGCCGCGGTCGCGATCGACCTCGCCGAGGCCGCGGAGACGATCCGGCGAGAGGCGGAGGTCGAGCCCCAGGTGCTGGTCTGTCCCCAATGCGGGACCCAGATGCTCCCGCCCCTGGACGACGAGCTGGCTCCGTACGTGGAGTGCCCGACCTGCGAGACGCGCTTCGCCGTCGAGGAGGGGATGCCGCACTTGCACCGCGGCGAGCTGGAGAGCTGGGAGGACGAGGGCTAGCGGGGACGAGAGGGGCTCCTCCGGCGTGCTGGTGCCGGGCTCGGCCGCGGTGGCGCCCGCTCAGCCCGCAGCGTGGCGAGCGCGCTCGCGGCCCAGGGAGACGAATGGCTCCAGGCTCTCCGGGTTGGCCACCGCGCTGAGCGCCACGGCGTCGGACACGGCTCTTCCCATCAGCAGGCGCTTGACCGGGACCTCCAGCTTCTTGCCCGAGAGGGTGCGCGGCAGAGCGGGCACGGAGACCACCCGGTCGGGGACGTAGCGCGGGGAGAGCTCGCGGCGGATGGCGTCGCAGACCCGCCGGGACAGGTCCTCATGACCGCCGAAGCCGCCCTCCGCGAAGCCGCCCTCTGCGGAACCGCCCTCTACGGAGCCGCTCTCCCCGGAACCGCTCTCCCCGGAATTGCCCTCTACGGAGCCGCTCTCCACCAGGAAGAGCCAGAGCTCTCCGGGGCCGCCATCGGGGTCCTCGAGATGCACCACCAGGCTGTCGGCCACCTCGGGCATGCGCTCGACCACCGCGTAGAACTCCGCCGTCCCCATGCGGACCCCGCCACGGTTCAGGGTGCCGTCGGAGCGGCCGGTGATGACCACCGTGCCCCGCTCGGTGAGGGTGGCCCGGTCGCCGTGGGCCCATATGCCCGGGAACCTCTCGAAGTAGGCGGCGCGGTAACGGCTGCCGTCGTCGTCCCAGAACCCGACCGGCATGGACGGCAGCGGAGCGGTGAGCACCAGCTCGCCCTCCCGACCCACGACCTGCCGCCCGCCCTCGTCGACCACCTCCACCCGCGCGCCCAGGCAGCGACAGGAGATCTCGCCGGCCCAGACGGGGTGCAGCGGGCTGCCCCCGACGAAGCCGGTGCAGACGTCCGTGCCGCCGCTGAACGATGCCAGCAGCAGGTCGGCCTTCACGTCCCGGTACACCCAGCGCGCGGCCAGGGCGGGCAGCGGGGACCCGGTGGCCCCCAGGGTCCGCAGCGCGCCCAGGGCGTGGAGGGCGGCGGGGCGGATGCCGGCCTTGGCGCAGGCGGCGAGGTAGCTGCTCCCGGTCCCGGCGCAGGTGGCGCCCGTGGAGGCGACCAGGTCCCAGAGGGCATCGACCCGGGGGTGCACCGGGTCGCCGTCGAAGAGCACCACGGTGGCCCCCACCGCAAGG
>DNAU01000013.1:2320-3177 GCA_003491925.1 Chloroflexota bacterium | reverse complement strand
CCGATGCGGCCGCTCTTCCCCAAGGACTTCCGCAACGACGTCCAGCTGGTCGCCACCGTCGTCTCGGCCGACCAGGAGCAGGACCCGACCACCCTGGCGGTGACCGGGGCCTCGCTCGCCCTGCAGATCAGCGACATCCCCCACGCCGGGCCGGTGGGCTGCGTGCGGGTCGGGATGCTCGACGGTCAATTGATCCTGAACCCGACCCTGCAGCAGCTCCAGGAGTCCGACCTGGACCTGGTGGTCGCCGGCACCGCCGATGCCATCACCATGGTGGAGGCGGGTGCGCGTCAGATCCCGGAGCCGACCATGCTCCAGGCGCTGCGGCTGGCCCACGACGAGATCAAGCGGCTGGTCGACTTCCAGCTCCACATCCGCACGACCCTCGGGGCCAAGCCGGTGATGGAGTATCCGAGATGGGCGGTCGCCCCCGAGATCACCGACGCGGTGCACCGGGCGGTGGAGGGGCGCATCTCCGAGGCCGCCCGCAACGCGGACAAGCCGACCCGCGAGGCCCAGATCGACGCTCTCCGCCAGGACGTCGTCGCCTCCCTCGCGGAGCGCTTCCCGACGGCCGGCGCCGAGGTCGGGCGGGCTTTCGAGTCCGAGCTGAAGAAGGCGGTCCGGCACGCCATCCTCGCCGAGGGCGTCCGTCCCGACGGCCGCCGCACTGATGAGATCCGGCCGATCTGGTGCAAGGTCGGCGTCCTCCCCCGCACCCACGGCAGCGCGCTCTTCACCCGCGGCCAGACCCAGGCGCTCTCGGTGGTGACCCTCGGCTCCGGCCAGGACCAGCAGAAGCTGGACGGCCTGGGGCTCGAGCAGTTCAAGCGCTACATGCACCACTACAACTTCCC
>DNAU01000013.1:0-2268 GCA_003491925.1 Chloroflexota bacterium | reverse complement strand
ACTACAACTTCCCGCCGTTCTCGGTGGGGGAGGCGCGGCCGCTGCGCTCCCCGGGCCGTCGCGAGATCGGCCACGGCGCGCTCGCCGAGCGCGCGGTGCACAACGTCATGCCCGACGAGGAGGCCTTCCCCTATGTGGTGCGGATCGTCACCGAGATCCTGAGCAGCAACGGCTCGACCTCGATGGCCTCGGTCTGCGGCTCGACGCTCTCCCTGATGGACGCCGGCGTGCCGCTGCAGGCCCCGGTGGCGGGCATCGCCATGGGCCTGATCACCGACGAGGAGGGTGCGCAGGCGGCCATCCTCAGCGACATCCAGGGGATGGAGGACGCCCTCGGCGACATGGACTTCAAGGTCGCCGGATCGGCGGCCGGGATCACCGCGCTGCAGATGGACATCAAGATCCGCGGCCTCAAGTGGGAGCTCCTGGAGCGTGCCCTCGAGCAGGCCCGGGTGGGCAGGCTGCACATCCTCGGCAAGATGGCCGAGGCGCTGCCGGAGCCGCGGGCCGAGATGAGCCCGTGGGCGCCGCGCATCGACACGATCCAGATCAACCCCGACAAGATCCGCGAGATCATCGGCCCAGGCGGCAAGACCATCCGCCGGATCGTCGAGGAGACGGGCGCCTCGATCGACGTCGAGGACGACGGCCGGGTGTTCATCTCGAGTGCCAACGCCCAATCCCGTCAGCAGGCGCTGGACATGATCCGCGACCTGACCGACGAGATCGAGATCGGTCGCATCTACAAGGGGAAGGTCTCGCGCCTGATGGGCTTCGGTGCCTTCGTCGAGATCGCGCCCAAGAAGGAGGGGCTGGTCCGCATCGGCCACCTCGCCGAGCACCGGGTCGAGAAGGTCGAGGACGTGGTGGCCGTGGGCGACGAGATCATGGTCAAGGTCATCGAGATCGACGATCGCGGCCGGGTCAACCTCTCCCGCCGGGAGGCGATCAAGGAGCTCGCCAACCGTCAGGCCGTGGCCGGCGAGGCGGGCTCGGGCGGTCCGGCCTGACCTCAGGAGGCTCAATTCACCGGTGACCTCGTCCGCCCCCACCGTCGCCCTGGTCGGTGCCACCGGAGCCGCGGGCTCCACGGTCCTGCGCGTCCTCGAGGACCGCAGGTTCCCGCTGCGGGAGCTGCGCACCCTCGCCTCGCCACGCAGCGTGGGCAGCACGGTCACCTTCCGGGGTGAGGAGTTGCCGGTGGCTGTCGTGGAGGCATCGCGCCTCCACGGCTGCGACATCGTCTTCTTCGCGGCCGGCTCCGCCACCTCCAAGGAGTACGCGCCCCTGGTCGCGGCCGGTGGCGGGGTCGCCGTCGACAAGTCGAGCTACTTCCGGATGGACCCCGCGGTCCCCCTGGTGGTGCCCGAGGTCAACGGGGAGAGGGTGCGCGAGCACCGGGGGATCATCGCCAACCCCAATTGCGTCGCCATCCCGCTCGCGGTGGCCCTGGCGCCGCTGCACCGCGCCTTCGGGCTCCGCCACCTCACCGTCGCCACCTATCAGGCGGCGAGCGGCGCGGGGCGGAACCTGGTCGCCGAGCTGGCGGTCCAGGAGCAGGACGACGCCGCCGGGCGCGTCCCGTCGAATGACTTCTACCCCCACGTCCTCCACCGCAACGTGATCCCCGGAGGCTGGAGGATGTACGGCGACGACACCGAGGAGGAGGTCAAGGTCACCCAGGAGGTCCGCCGCCTGCTCGAGCTCCCCGAGCTCGGCGTGGGCATCACCACGGTGCGGGTGCCGGTCGCGGTCGCCCACGCCGCCGCGGTGTGGGTCGAGCTGGAGACCGACGCCGACCCGGCCACGGCCCGGCGGATCCTGGAGAGCGCCCCCGGTGTCAGGGTGCTCGACGACCCGGCCACGCAGGCCTACCCGACCCCGCGCGAGGTGGCGGGCTCCGACGAGGTCCACATCGGCCGGATCCGCCGCGACCCGAGCCGGGAGCACGGTCTGGCCCTCTTCGTGGTCGCCGACAACCTGCGCAAGGGCGCGGCGACCAACGCCGTCCAGGTCGCCGAGCTGGTCCTCGAGGGCCGCCGGTAACCGTCCGGCGCAGAGGCGCGGGGGTGGGGCTTCGCTCAGGCGCGGTGGCCGCACAAAGGGGGCGCGAGGGTGGCGCTTCGCCTCGGCCCGGCCGTCAGCGTGGCCTGACTGCCACGCTGCGTCCTTTCCTCGGCGGCGTTGCAACCGCCGCCTGCGGAAAGCCTGCGCTCAGCGCCACCCTCACGCCCCCCGGAGGTTGCCGTCCCGCCTGCGCAAAGCCCT
>DNAU01000232.1:5395-5674 GCA_003491925.1 Chloroflexota bacterium | reverse complement strand
GGCCGGGCTGGAGAGGGCAAGGCCCGAGGTGACGGTCAGGGTGTCGGGATCGATGTCGTTCTGCATGAAGCGGTTGAAGAGCACCAGCCCGGCGGCGCCGGCCTCGCGGAGGCGGATCGCCATCTCGCCCACCGAGCTGAGGTAGGAGCCCAGCTTGACGGCGATCGGGATCCTCACGGCCGCGCCCACCGTGCGCAGGATCTCGAGGTAGCGCGCCTCGACCTCGCGGCCCGGCGTGAACGGATCGCCCTGCAGGTAGTAGACGTTGAGCTCGATGGC
>DNAU01000232.1:0-5335 GCA_003491925.1 Chloroflexota bacterium | reverse complement strand
TTCAGGCTGGCGATCACCGGGATCGGCACCGCCGCCCGGGCCCGCTCGATGAGGCTGAGGTACTGGCGGGGCCGGCCGTCGGCGACGGGAACGGGCAGGTACGAGAGCGCTTCCCCGAAGCTCTCGGAACCCGCCTCGGCGAGGTCCAGGTCCCTCTCGGTCTCGCGCTGGATCTGCTCCTCGAAGAGCGAGGGCAGCACCACCGCGCCGACCCCGGCGGCGGCCAGCCGCCTGATCCCGGTCACGCTGCGGGTCAGCGGACCCGGCGAGGCGACCAGCGGGTTGGAAAGCTCCAGGCCCAGATAGGACGTGCGCAAATCCATCGCCTGCTCCTACGCGTCGCGGACGGCGACGGCGCCGTCGGCGGGTGCGAATCTCTCGGCTCCCTGGGAGGCCATCTCCTCATACACGGTCCAGCGCCGGTCGACCTCCTGCTGGGCCAGCTCGGTGAGGTGCTCCGCCACCGCCGGGTGAGCCTGGGCGAGGCTGCGGTAGCGCAGCTCCCGGCCCGTGTACTCGGTCAGCGGCATCCGCGCCCGCGACGAGTCGAGCAGGAACGGGTTGCCGCCGCCGGCGCGGCGCGCCGGGTCGTAGCGGACCAGCGGCCAGTAGGCGCTGGCCACGGCCCGGTACTGCTGGTCCAGCCCGTTGCGCAGGAGCACCCCGTCCTTGTCGATGCCGTGGGCGATGCAGTGGCTGTAGGCGATGACCAGCGACGGTCCCTCGTAGGCCTCCGCCTCGCGGAGCGCCCGCAGGGTCTGCTCGGGGTCGGCGCCCATCGCCACCCGGGCCACGTAGACGTTGCCGTAGGCGATCGCCTGGAGGGCGAGGTCCTTCTTGGGCACCCTCTTGCCGGCGGCGGCAAACTTGGCCACCGCGCCGAGCGGCGTCGACTTGGATGCCTGCCCCCCGGTGTTGGAGTAGACCTCGGTGTCGAGGACCAGCACGTTGACGTCGCGGCCGCTGGCCAGCACGTGGTCGAGACCGCCGGACCCGATGTCGTAGGCCCAGCCGTCGCCGCCGACGATCCAGACGCTGCGCCGCACCAGCTGGTCGATCACGCTGCGCAGGTCGACGACGGCCGGATCGGCCTGGTCCTCCAGGGCGTCCAGACGGCGGCGCAGCTCGCCAACCCGCTCGCGCTGGGCCGTGTACTCCGACTCCCGACGCTGGGACGCCTCGAGGATCTCGTCGACCAGCTCAGCCCCGATCTGCTCGCGCAGCTCGGCGAGCCGCTCCTGGGCCAGCGTCCGGTGCTGGTCGGCGGCCAGCCGGAACCCGAGGCCAAACTCGGCGTTGTCCTCGAAGAGCGAGTTGGACCAGGCCGGTCCCCGGCCGGCGGCGTTGACCGCCCACGGGGTGGTCGGCAGGTTGCCGCCGTAGATCGAGGAGCAGCCGGTGGCGTTGGCGACCATCAGCCGGTCGCCGAAGAGCTGCGAGAGCAGCTTCAGATAGGGGGTCTCCCCGCAGCCCGCGCAGGCCCCGGAGAACTCGAAGAGCGGCTGCAGGAACTGGGTGCCGCGGACCGTCTCGAAGTCCACCCGAGAGCGATCGGGGGTGGGCAGGGTCTCGAAGAACGCGATGTTGCGCCGCTCGCTGTCGATCCGCGGCTCGCGCCGGGCGAGGTTGATCGCCTTGTGCTGGGGGTCGGCGGGCGCCGAGATCGGGCAGGTCTCCACGCAGAGGCCGCATCCGGTGCAGTCCTCGAGGTAGACCATGAGGGAGAATCGGGAACCGGGCAGCCCGCGCGCGGTGAGCGGCATGGAGGCGAAGCCGTCCGGAGCCCCCGCCAGCAGCGCCTGGTCGTAGAGCTTGGACCGGATGACGCTGTGGGGGCAGACGAAGCTGCAGTTGCCGCACTGGATGCAGAGATCCGGGTCCCAGGCGGCAACCTCGTCGGAGATGTTGCGCTTCTCATAGGCCGCGGTTCCGCTCGGGTAGGTGCCGTCGACGGGGAAGACGCTCACCGGCAGGTCGTCGCCGTGTCCGTCCATCATCGCGGCGATGACCGAGCGGACGAATTCCGGGGCATCCGCGGCGACTGCGGGGCGGACCCCGCGAGTGGCGGTCACCCGGTCGGGGAGCTCGACCCGATGGAGCGCGGCCACGGCCGCGTCCACGGCGGCGTGGTTGCGGGCGACCACCTCGCGCCCACGCCGGGAGTAGCTCTTGGTGATCGCCTTCTTGATCGCCGCGATCGCCTTCTCCTGGGGCATCACCCCGGAGATCGCGAAGAAGCAGGTCTGGAGCACCGTGTTGACCCGGTTGGCGAGACCGGCCTCACCGGCGACCCGGTTGGCGTCGATCGCGTAGAGGGTGATCCGCTTGGCGAGGAGCCGCTCCTGGACCTCCCTGGCCAGCGAGTCCCAGACCTCGCCGGCCGGCGTCGAGGTGTTGAGCAGGAGGGTCGCGCCCGGTGCCGCCCGCTCCAGCACCTCGGCCCGCTCGATCAGCGGGGTGTGGTGGCAGCCGATGAACCCCGCCGTGTCGATCAGGTACGGGGCCCGGATCGGGTCCGGCCCGAAGCGGAGGTGAGAGACCGTCTGCGAGCCCGACTTCTTGGAGTCGTAGACGAAGTACCCCTGGGCGTTGCGCCCCGGGTCCTCGCCGAGGATCTTGATGGTGTTCTTGTTGGCGCTGACGGTCCCGTCCGAGCCAAGGCCAAAGAAGAGGGCGCGGAGCGTCCGAGGCGACTCGATGTCCAGGCTGCGGTCGTAGGGGAGGCTGGTCCCGCTGACGTCGTCGTTGATGCCGACGGTGAAACGGGGCCGCGGCTGCTCGCGACCGAGCTCGGCGAAGACCCCGGCCACCATCCCGGGGGTCAGCTCCTTGGACGAGAGCCCGTAGCGGCCGCCGATGACCAGGGGCATGGTCCCCCGGGTGCCGGCGCCGTGCGCCTCGGCCAGGGCGCCAAGCACATCCAGGAAGAGCGGCTCGCCGAGCGCCCCCGGCTCCTTGGTGCGGTCGAGCACCGCCACCCTCCGCGCGCTCGCCGGGATCGCGGCGAGCAGCGCCTCGGCGGGGAAGGGCCGGTACAGGCGGAGCTGCACCACCCCCACCCTCTCGCCGTGGGCGGCGAGATGCGCCGCGGTCTCGGCGGCGGTCTCGGCCCCCGAGCCCATCGCGACGATCACGCGCTCGGCGTCCGGATCCCCGTGGTACTCGACCAGGTGATAGGGACGGCCGGTGCGCTCCGCCAGCTCGTCCATCGCACCCTGCACGCTGGCGGGGACCCGGGCGTAGAACGGGTTGACCGTCTCGCGCGCCTGGAAGTAGACGTCCGGGTTCTGGGCCGTGCCGCGGATGAAGGGCCGGTCCGGCGAGAGTGCCCGGTTGCGATGCGCCCGGATGAGATCGGTGGGGACGAGGGCGCGGAGGTCGTCGTCGGAGAGGGTCTCGACGGTGTTCAGCTCGTGCGAGGTCCGGAAGCCGTCGAAGAAGTGGACGAAGGGGACCCGGGTGCGGAGGGTCGCCATCTGGGCGATCACCGCGAGGTCATGGCACTCCTGCACCGACGCCGACGCCAGTAGCGCGAAGCCGGTCTGGCGCACCGCCATCACGTCGGAGTGGTCGCCGAAGATCGAGAGGGCCTGGGCGGCCAGCGAGCGCGCGGCCACGTGGAAGACCGCCGGGGTCAGCTCGCCGGCGATCTTGTACATGTTGGGGATCATCAGCAGGAGCCCCTGGGAGGCGGTGAAGGTGGTGGTCAGCGCCCCACCCTGGAGCGACCCGTGCAGCGCCCCCGCCGCGCCCCCCTCGCTCTGCATCTCGATCACCGAGGGCACGCTGCCCCAGACGTTCTGCTTGCCCTGGCTCGCCCACTCGTCGGCGAGCTCCGCCATCGCCGACGAGGGCGTGATCGGGAAGATGCAGCAGACCTCGTTGAGCCGGTAGGCGACGGATGCGGCCGCCTCGTTGCCGTCGATCGTGGTGCGCATCACTGAGGCTCCCCGACCATCTCGATGGCGTGCACGGGGCACTGCTCGAAGCAGGTCCCGCAGCCGGTGCAGCGGTCGTAGTCGAACCGGTATCGGTATCCCACCCCGAGCTTCACCACCGCGTCCTCGGGGCACGAGCCGAGGCAGCCGTCACATTCGAAGCAGTTGCCGCAGGAGAGGCAGCGCTGCGCCTCGAAGACGGCCTCCGCCTCGGTCAGGCCGGCGACGATCTCGGCGAAGTCCGCCACCCGCTCACCCGGCGGCCGCTCCGCCTGGGCGCGGGAGAGCGCATCCGCGAAGTACCACGGGTGCAGCCGGTCGAAGCTCGCCAGCTCGTGCTTGACGCCCGGCGCCGCCTCCGACCCCTGCAGGTACCCGTCGATGTAGCGGGCGGCCTTCTTCCCATGGCCGACGCCCACCGTCACCGTGCGCTCGGCGGGAACCATGTCCCCGCCGGCGAAGATGCCCGGGCAGCCGGTCATCATCGAGGCCGAGACGAGGACCGTGCCATCGCTCTTGAACTCCACCCCTGGCACGCGGCGCAGGAACTCGGTGTCGGCGTCCTGCCCGACGGCCAGGATGAGGGTGTCCGCGGCGAGCTTCTCCAGGCGCCCCGTGGGCTGCGGGAACCCCTTCTCGTCCAGCTCCATGACCTCGACGGTCAGCTCCGGTCCGTCGAACGCCGTGATGGTGTGCAGCCAATTGATCCGCACTCCCTCGCGCTCCGCCGCCTCGGCCTCCTCCTCGTGGGCCGGCATCCGCTCCCGGTTGCGCCGGTAGACGATCAGCGAGTCGCTCGCGCCCAGCCGCTTGGCGACACGGGCCGCGTCCATGGCGGTGTTGCCCCCACCGTAGACGGCGACCCGGCGCCCGACCGCGGGCTGGCCTCCGGCGGCGACCTCGCGGAGGAAGGACACCGCGTCGTAGATGCGACCGGCGTCCCGGGCCGGGATGTCGACGTGCTTGGAGAGGTGGGCGCCGACCGCCACGAAGACGGCGTCGAAGTCCCCCTCGGCCCGCTCGGCGGCCAGGTCGGTGACCCGGTGACCGAGCAGGAGGCGCACCCCGAGCGCCTCGATGCGGGCGATCTCGGCGGCCAGCACGTCGCGCGGCAGCCGGTAGGCGGGGATGCCGTAGCGCATCATCCCGCCCGGCTCGGGGCTCAGGTCCCGAACCTCGACCTGGTGCCCCCGGCGGGCGAGCTGGTAGGCGGCGGAGAGGCCACTGGGCCCGGCCCCGATCACCAGGACCCGCCTGCCGCTCGCTGCGGGCGGTGCCGGGAACGCCCAGCCCCGCTCCAGGGCGAGATCGCCGAGGAAGCGCTCGACGCCCTCGCGCAATATCACTGGCCCGGCAACGTGCGTGAGCTCAAGAACGTCATCGAGCGCGTTCTTATT
>DNAU01000200.1 GCA_003491925.1 Chloroflexota bacterium | reverse complement strand
ACCAGCACCTCGTAGAAGACCGCGCGCTTGAACCAGAGAGGGTCCTGCTCTCGGGTTGCGGGCGGAGCGGCCGGCTGCACCCGCCGGGCGGGCGTCTGGTCGGCGGTGACCGCGGCGGGGCTGGAGCCGGGCGCGCGGTGTACGGAGCCTGCGGTCGCCGGGGGGACCGTCTCGCTCATCGCGGCCGGAGGTGGAGGACGTGAGCCGGCTGGAGGGCCGGGTCGAGCCGGACGTAGTTCTCCGGCCCCCGCCACACGTAGCTCGTTCCGGTGAGCTCGTCGTAGGCCTCGAAGGGAACCTCCGGTGGGATGCCGAGCCTCTCCAAGTCGAGCCACACGGTACCCTCCTGGGGATGGTGGGGGTCGAGGTTGACCACCACCAGAAGGACGTCGTCGCGTGACTGGCTGACCCTGCTCACGCAGAGCATGCTGTCGTTCTTGATCTCCTGGAGGCGCAGCGTTCCCATCAGCGAGACCGCCTCCCGATGCCGGCGCCGGATCTCGTTGAGGCGCGCGACGTACGGTGCCAGGCTGTCGGGTCGCTCCCAGTCGCGCGGGCGGAGCTGGTACTTCTCGGAGTCGGCGTACTCCTCGCTGCCCTCCGCGACGGCGACCCGCTCGCAGAGCTCGTAGCCGCTGTACATGCCCCAGGAGGGGGCCGTCAGCGCAGCCAGGGTGGCGCGCACCCGGAAGGCGGCCGGGCCGCCCCGCTGCAGGTACTCGTGCAGGATGTCGGGGGTGTTGACCCAGAAGTTGGGTCGGAACCAGTCGACCCGCTCGGTCTGGGAGAGCTCCGAGAGGTACTCGCTCAGCTCGGCCTTCGTGTTGCGCCAGGTGAAGTAGGTGTAGGACTGGCTGAATCCCAGCTTGGCCAGCCGCTGCATCAGTGCCGGGCGGGTGAATGCCTCGGCCAGGAACACGACGTCGGGATGGCCGCGATGGACCTCACCGATGAGCCATTCCCAGAATGCGAACGGCTTGGTGTGCGGATTGTCGACCCGGAAGACCCGAACGCCGTGCTCGATCCAGAAGAGGAGGACGTCGCGGAGCGCGCGCCAGAGGCCGGCGCGATCCGCGGTGCCGAAGTCGAGCGGGTAGATGTCCTGGTAGCGCTTGGGGGGGTTCTCCGCGTAGCGGATGCTGCCGTCGGCGCGATGGCTGAACCATTCCGGGTGCTCGGTCACCCAGGGGTGGTCGGGGCTGCACTGGAGCGCGTAGTCGAGGGCGACCTCGAGCCCGTGCCGCTCCGCCTCGCCGACGAAGAGGGCGAAGTCGTCGAGGGTGCCGAGCTCGGGGTGGATCGCGGTGTGGCCCCCTTCGGCCGCCCCGATGGCCCAGGGGGAGCCGACGTCCCCCGGTCGTGGGTCCGTGCTGTTGTTGCGACCCTTGCGGAAGCTCCGCCCGATCGGGTGGATGGGGGGGAGATAGACGATGTCGAAGCCCATCGCGGCGATGGCCGGGAGCCGGGCGGCCGCGCTCCGGAAGGTGCCGCCCCGCGGCGGCTCCGCACCCTCCGAGCGGGGGAATATCTCGTACCACGCCGAGAAGCCGGCCAGCTCGCGCTCCACCTCGAGCGGCCAGGGCCCGCTGCGGGTGGCGGTCTCGCGGTCGGCGGTGCGCCGCATCAGCCCCACCGCGGCGGGGCGCGCGGCCTCGAGAAGGCGGCGCTGCTGGCTCGCTGTGGCGTCGCGCAGCCGGACGGCGAGGGTGCCCAGCGCCCGCCGGTCGCCCTCCTCCGTGCTCGGGAGGCCGGCCGCCACCTCCGCCATCCGCGCTCCCTCCTCCAACTCCAGGCTGACATCCTGGCCCGCATCGAGGCGGACCTGGAGGTCGCCGAGCCAGGTGGCGTAGCGATCCGGCATCGCGATGATCTCGAAGCTCCAGGGCCCCACCCGGGGCGGGATGAGGACCGCCTCGAAGCGGTCGTCGCCCCGTGCACTCATCGCCACCTCGCGCCATCCGACGGCATCCTCGGAGCCGCCGAAGCGTCCGTGCCGGACCCATCCCATGACCAGGTCGTGCCCGTCCGCGAACACCGAGGCGCTGACCGTGAGGGGGAGCCCGACGGTGGCCTTGGCCGGCAGGGTCCCGCACTCCACGGTCGGACGCGGGTGCTCGATGACGACCCGGCGGGTCGGGGCGGCCGCGGGAGGCTGGGCGGTGACCGCTGTTCGCGGGCGGTGGGAGGGGGCGGCGATCCGAGAGGTGGCCAACCGGCGTGTCTCCGAGAGAGGTGAGATGAGGCTCCACCGGTGGCGCGTCGACGGAGTGGGCCGGCGTCATCGGCGCGGCCGTCGTGACAGCGGCGGCGCGACTCCGCATCCTACTCGGCGATCCCCGATCAGAGGGTCATCCGTGACAGGGGCGTGCCCGCGAAGGCCCACCCGGCCATGGCGGGGCTGCCACCGCGGCCGACTCAGCCGGAGTGCAATCAGTGTCCCGTC
Organism: Chloroflexota bacterium; assembly: GCA_003491925.1. Lineage (GTDB taxonomy): Bacteria > Chloroflexota > Dormibacteria > Aeolococcales > Aeolococcaceae > Changshengia. The sequence goes on along the minus strand of DNAU01000200.1, from coordinate 804 downwards.
GATCCCTCTCGCGGCGCCGCCCGGCAGAGTCCGGGCGGTGCCGGGGCCGCCCGGCGCCCCTTTGACGGCGCGCCTGGAGTCCGACTACGCTGGCACCGGATGCGGCCCTGGTTCAACCCCACTCCCAACCTCTCCCCGCGGTCCGGTGCGGACCGGCTCTTCGCCGCCCTGGCCGGAGTCGGGCTCGCCGTGGTGGCCGCCGCGGCCGTGGTGGCGGCGATCACCGCCTGGATTCTCCTGATGATCGCGGTCGCGTCCCAGGCGGCCCACGGAACCCTCGCCGGGCTCGTGATCTGCGCACTCATCGCGATGGGCGGATTCGGCCTCGCCGTCGCCGCGGGCGGCGTCTGGGCCGTGCTCCAGATCGGCTCGGTGCGTCGAGCCCTGGGGTTGCCCCAGCAGCATCCATAATCTCCGCCTGGACGGCTCACAGAGAGGAGGGCGACCCCCAATGCCTGGTTTCTTCCCCGGAGCACGAGAGAACATCGCGGTCCCCGACGACCGCAAGGGTCAGATCGTCTTCAAGTGGCCTGACCACGAGATCCGCCGCTTCACCCACGCGATCGTCGCGCCGGACGAGCTCGCGGTGTTCATGTACCAGGGCCAGCTCAAGGGCACGCTCCCGCCCGGGAGGCATTCCATTGACGCCACCGAGCTGCCCTTCCTCGGCATCTTCGCGGACGCCCTCACCGGGGGCAATCTCTACCGCGCCGAGCTGTACTTCGTCGGCAACCGGGAGTTCACCCAGAACCGCTTCGGGGGCAAGATCGACTCGGTCCAGGACCCGGTCAGCACCCTGATCGT
>DNAU01000099.1 GCA_003491925.1 Chloroflexota bacterium | reverse complement strand
CGATTAGCTCAGTTGGCTAGAGCGCCAGCTCGACAAGCTGGAGGTCACTGGTTCGAGCCCAGTATCGCCCATCAAGGAATCGCCTGCAAATACGCAAATGCGGGGGGTTTTGCGCACCAGTTTGCGCGACGCCCACACGACGAGCGGCGACGCCCACACCACCAGCACTGAGAGCACTGCCAGCGACTGCCATTGGGCAACTGTAGACCCTATGGAGGTTCGGCTGTTCGGCGTTTGAGGCAGGATCGGCCGGCACCCCGCGCATAGATGTGCGGGGACTGGGCGTCAGGGTGGTCCTGGCGCCGACACCCCAGCTATGGGAGGTGCCGACCATGTCAGAGAGTATGGCTCTTGTTGGGCTTGATGTTCACCAGGCGCAGACGGTCGCGGTGGTGCTCGATCCGGGTACGGGCGAGCTGCGTGTGCAGCGGCTGCGGGGCGAGCCGGCGAAGGTGGTGCCGGTGTTCTTGGAGGATCTCGATTGTCCGGTGCGCGCGGTGTATGAGGCGGGGCCGACGGGGTTCGCGCTGGCGAGGGTCGCTGAGGAGCGCGGCCTGGATGTGCGGGTCGTGGCGCCGGGGTCGATCCCGAGGGCGCCGGGGGATCGGGTGAAGACTGACCGGCGTGACGCCAAGCGGCTGGTGCGGCTGTTCGCGGCGGGCGAGCTGTCGTATGCGTTCGTGCCGAGCGAGACCGATGAGCACTTTCGTGACCTGGTGCGGTGTGTCGAGGATGCGCGCAAGGACCTGATGCGCTGCCGTCACCGCCTGTCGAAGTTCTTGTTGCGCCGGGGCCACCGGTTCCCGAGCAAGGCGTGGACGCAGCCACACGAGCGGTGGCTGTGCCAGATCCACTTCGAGGATGCTCCCTCCCGGGCGACGTTCCTGGACTATCTGTGTGCGGTCCAAGCGCTCGTGCAGCGCCGCCGTGCACTGATCGGTGCACTCGAAGAAGCAGTGCCAGGCAGCAGTCACGCCGAGACGGTCGCGCGGCTGCGCTGCTTCCGCGGGATCGACACGCTCACCGCCGCCGGGCTGTGCGCGGAAGTCGGCGACTTTCACCGGTTCGCCAAGCCAGCGCTGCTGTCCGGGTTCCTCGGCGTGGTACCGAGCGAGTACACCTCTGACGAGAAGCGCGTGCAGGGCCAGATCACCAAGGCCGGGCCACCGCACGCCCGACGGCTACTCGTCGAGGCCGCTCACCACTACCGCCACCGGCCCGCGGTCGGCGAGGGCATCGCCGCTCGCCAGGCAGGCCAAGACCCCCGTGTCGTGCAGATCGCCTGGCGCTGCCAGCGCCGCCTTCACGAGCGCTGGACACATCTCGCGGGCACGCGCGGCAAGCGCACCGGGACGGTCGCGATCGCCTGCGCTCGTGAGCTCGCCGCGTTCTGCTGGGAGGCCGCGACCCTGGACTGACCTCGCACGACATCCACCACGAACGACGCTCCGGCGGCTGCCGGGGCGCTACGAGCAACCAGAAGGCCGCCACGTCGCCGCTCAACGGGCCCGCGAACACGGGCTATGGGCAACCCGCGGTTTCACCCAACGGGTGGCGCCCGATCTTAGATTGCGAGCCCGGCGACGAACAAGGGTCTTGAGGTAACCAGCCCTCGCATATGAGCCTGACCATGACCTGGTCGACCAAGCCGGCACTTCAGCTCGTGGCGCCCCGGGAACCGCCCCCCGCGCACCCCCATGCCGACCCCCGCCGCACGCCCGGCCGATCAACGCTGCCCCTTGACAGACGCCCCTCCATATGAGCCCGGATCCACCGCGCGACTGCCTGTTGGGGGTGTTTGATGCTGTTGGCGTGGGTTTCGGGTGCGTCGTTGGTGTTCGTCAGCGTGAAGGGCGGTGGGGTGTCTCCTCGGAGACCCGGCGGGCGTGTTTTCGGGTAGCTGTGAGCGCGTCGGTATCGACGGGTAGCTCGGCTGGGCCTCGGTCGCTGCGGTTTGCGTTCAGGTGAGTTCTGGTAGCGCGCGGATGCGGGCGAGCGCGCTGGTGAAGTCGTGTTGCCACGGCCAGCGAGCGGGTAGGTGAAGCGTCCACTTGCGCCCCGAGCGGGTCTGGCGGCCAGGGATCTGGAGTAGCCGGCGGCGCAGTGTGCGTGCGGTGCGCACAGTCTGGCCTTGTAGCCCGATCAGTGATGTCCAGCGTTGCAGGTTGTGCGCGATGGCGGCGATCACCGTCCAGGCGCTGTTCGCGTTGAACTGACCGGAGGGGAAGTGCGCCAAGGCTTGGTCCTTCAGGTCGCGAATCGTGAGCTCGACGACGGCGTGCTGGCGGTGCTCTGCCTCGACGATCTCCAACGCCTCGGTGCGGTTGGTGATGAACGGGTGTTGAGCGCCGCTTGAGTTCGGCATGCGCGGGGGTGTTCGCGCTGTTGACGGCCGGGATGGGTGGTTGGGTGGCAGAGTTCGCGCGTTCGTAAAAAGCGAGAGCCCTCCCGTCTGCTTGGTGGTCGTCGGGAGGGCTCTCTTGGATGCCGGAGGTGGCACCCATGCTGATCGTATGCGCCGAGCGGGTGCGGGTCGAGGATGAGTTGGCGGGTGGTGTTCTTGGATGCCCGTCGTGTCGTGGGAGGTTGAGGCCGTGGGGGCACGCGCGGGCGCGGGTGCTGCGCTGCGCGGCTGGTGATCGGATCTTGCGCCCGCGGCGGGCGCGCTGTCGCGGGTGTGGGGGGACGCACGTGCTGCTGCCTGATGTTGCGCTGTTGCGGCGGCGGGATGGGGTGGCGGTGATCGGCGCGGCGATCGTGGCGAGGGTCGCTGGCGAGGGGCATCGACCGATCGCAGGGCGGTTGGGGGTGCCTGTCGACACGGTTCGTGGCTGGCTGCGTCGGTTCGTCGCTGATCGTGATGCGATCAGGGCGCATTTCACACGCTGGGCGGTGGTGCTGGATGTGGAGTTGGGGGCGGTCATGCCTGCCGGGGGCGGCGTCGCGGACGCGCTTGAGGCGATCGCGGTCGCTGCGAGGGCGTGGGTGCTGCGGTTCGGTTCCATGGATGTGTGGCGGATCGCCTCGGTGTTGTCGGGCGGCCGGTTGTTGTGCAACACGAGTTCCCCCTTCCCGCCAGTGCGGTGAGCTGAGAGCGTGCCGCGCTCGTGCTGTCGAGCGTTGGGAGAACGAGTGGATGAGGACCGTCGCCGGGAGGTCGGGCTGTTCCGGTATGCGTTGATCCGGGAGGCCGCCGACCCGGCGCTCTCGAAGGCTGAGCGCGGCCGGCTGGTTCGCGTGCTCGCTGACCGCGAGCATGTTGGGCCTGATGGCCGGCTGATCAGGGTCGCGCGCGGCACGTTGGATGAATGGATCCGCGCTTACCGCCGGGGTGAGTTCGCGGCGCTGGTCCCCGAGCCGCGGGTGGTGGCGCCGCGCACGCCGGCCGAGCTTTTGGAGTTGGCGTTTGCGCTCAAGCGCGAGCGGCCGGAGCGGACCGCGGCGCAGGTCAGGGAGGTCATGCTCGCCGCCGGCGGGCCGGTGCCGGGGTTGCGGACGTTGCAGACGCATCTCGCTAGGCAGGGACTCAACGTCCGCGCGGACGGCCGCACCCCCGGAAAGGTTTATGGACGCTTCGAGGCGTCGGTGCGCAACGAGCTGTGGACGGGTGACGGGTTGCACGGCCCCAAGCTGGACGGCGCTGGCGCTCGGCGGGCGGTGCTGCTGGCCTTCATCGATGATCACTCCAGGCTGCTGGTTGGCTGGCGGTGGGGGACTGGCGAGGATGTGTTCCGGCTCGAGGCGGCGCTCAGGGCCGGGCTGATGGCGCGCGGCGTCCCGGAGGCGGTCTTGGTTGACCGCGGCTCTGCGTTCGTGTCTTCGCAGCTTTTGCGGGCGTGCGCGGTGTTGGGCGTGAAGTTGATCCACGCGAGCCCTCGGGCGGCGACCACGAAGGGCAAGATCGAGCGGTTCTTCCGGACTGTCCGCGACCAGTTCCTGGTCGAGATCGACGACGGCGTGGAGCTGGCCGAGCTCAACCGCCTGTTCTCCGCGTGGTTGGAGGTTGTCTATCACCGGCGTGCGCACTCCGAGACCGGGCAGACGCCGCTCGCCCGGTTCGACGCCGCGGGGGCGCCACGGTTGCCGACCCCCGCCCTGCTGCGGGAGGCGTTCCTCTGGTCCACGGAACGGACGGTCACCAAGACCGCGACGGTGTCGCTGCACGGCAACACCTACGAGGTCGACGCCGCCCTCGTGGGCCGCAAGGTCGAGCTGATCTTCGACCCGTTCGACTTGACCCGGATCGAGGTGCGCTATCAGCACCGGCCGTTCGGAATAGCCGTGCCACTGGTGATCGGCCGGCACACCCATCCACAGGCGCAGCGCGAGGTCCCGCCGCCACCCACGAGCACCGGGATCGACTACCTGAAGCTGCTCGCCGAGAAGCGCGACGCCGAGCTGGGCGGGCAGCGGATCGACTACTCAAGCCTCACCCAACCCGACGGCGACGGCGACGGCGACGGCGACGGCGACGGCGACGGCGACGGCGACGATCGTGACATCAACCAGGAAGGAGAGAGCGAATGAGTATCGACCGGTTGCGCGCCCACTACGGGTTCACGAGGATGCCGTTTGGGAAGGACCTCGCGCCAGGGATGCTGCACGCGCACGACGCTCACGCGCAGGCTGTCGCCCGGATCCAGTGGTGCATCTCCGAGCAGGCGATCGGCGTGATCAGCGGCGAGTGCGGCGCCGGGAAGACCGTTGCCGCCAGGGCGGCGATCGCCGGGCTTGACGCCTCCAGGCACACCGTGCTCTATCTCGGCACCCCGGGGGTCGGGTTGCGCGGGATCTACGGGCTGATCGTCACCGAGCTGGGCGGCACCCCGAGGTTCCATCACGCGGCGCTGATCCCCCAAGCTCAGGAGTTGCTGGCCGCCGAGGCCTCCGAGCGCGGCAAGCAGGTCGTGCTGATCATCGACGAGGCGCACCTGCTTGATGCCGAGAGCCTGGAGGGTGTGCGGTGCCTGTCGAACATGGGGATGGACCAGACCGCCCCGTTCTGTCTGCTTTTGCTCGGCCAGCCCACGCTGCGCCACCGGCTCAGGCGGGGCGCGTTCACCGCGCTGGACCAGCGGATCGCGGTGCGCTACTCGATCACCGGCCTGGACGCGAAGGAGACCCACAGCTATGTGCAGCATCATCTCGCGCTTGCCGGGCGCTCTGACACCCTTTTCAGTGATGACGCGCTGACGCTGATCCACGAGGTCTCCCGCGGCCTGCCCAGGCTGATCAACAACCTCGCCGTCGCCTCACTGATAGCCGCATTCACCGCAAAGAAGGCGATCATCGACGAGTCCGCTGCGCGAGCCGCGGTCGCAGAGATCTCCGCCGAATGACACTGTCGCTGCCAGGCCACCCGGAAGAGTCACTCTCAGCCGAAAACGAGCTCGCGCCGCCCGCGGGCTGGCCGGCACCGCCCGCCCCGATCGTCTATCACGAGCTGCTCGGCGAGATCGTCACCCGGATCGCTCCCCACACAGAGGCCGACCCCGTCGCGATCCTCACCCAGCTGCTCGTCTCCTTCGGCGCCGCTGTCGGCCGCGGCGCATGGTTCTCCGTCGAGGCGACCCATCATCACCCCAACGAGTTCATGCTGCTGGTCGGCGACAGCAGCAAGGCGAGAAAGGGCTCCTCCTGGGACCACGTCCGGCGGCTGATCGCCGCCTTCGACCCGACGATCGAGCAGCGGATCCTGACCGGCCTGTCCTCCGGCGAGGGGCTGATCTGGGCCGTGCGCGACCCAACCGCGCAAGACCCCGGCGCAAGCGACCAGCGGCTGCTGGTGATCGAGCCCGAGTTCGCCAGCGTCCTCAAGTCCTCCACCCGCGAGATCTCGACCCTCTCGCCGACGCTGCGCTCCGCCTGGGACGGACGGCCGCTCGCGATCCTGACCCGCAGCGCGCCCGCCCGCGCCACCCAGGCGCACACCGCGCTCATCGGCCACATCACCCAAGACGAGCTGCGCCGCCACACCACCCACCTCGAGCTCTCAAACGGCTACCTCAACCGCATCCTCATCATCGCCTGCCGACGCCAGCGCCTGCTGCCCGAAGGCGGCCACCACGACCCTCTCCAAGACACCGGCCTCACCCGCCTGCTCACCGCAGCCCTGAAGCACGCTCAGACCGCCGGGCAGCTTCGCATGGACCCTGACGCCCGCGAGCTCTGGCACGACGCCTACCGCCAGCTCGCCCGACCGCTACCCGGCATGCTCGGCCAGATCACAGCCCGCGCCGAGGCGCACACGATCCGCCTCGCACTCATCTACGCACTCGCCGACGGCCAGCGGCAGATCACCCCGCCGCAGCTCCACGCAGCGCTCGCGCTGCACGACTACGCCACCCGCTCCGCCGCCTGGGCCCTTCAAGGCGCGACCGGCCAACCGCTCGCCGAACAGATCCACGCCGCTCTAAAAGCCCATCCAGCCGGCCTGACCCGCAGCCAGATCAACAACACCCTCAAGCACAACCACCCCGCCAGTCACATCGACCACGCACTCCGCGCCCTCCAAGCCACCGGCCGCGCGACCGTCACCCAGATCGCGACCGGAGGCCGGCCAGCACAACTCTGGACCGCAACCGCAGCTCACTGACCCACTTACTTCTTCTTTCGTACCCCACCCCTCGATGCCAATCCACAACGGCACCGCCATCCCGGAAATCAGCGGCGCTCAACACACGAATCATTTCCCCCAACACA